>CAZNDR010000110.1:0-10290 GCA_964571835.1 uncultured Cytophagia bacterium
CCAATCAAGAGCAACCCGCGGCAAAGAATTGAGGTAGAGCCGAAAAAGCAATTTAATGAAATTCGACCGGGGCAGAAGATGTTTCGATCGCCTCAACGATATAATACAAGCTCTCAGCCGAATAATCAAAAGCAGGTGACTTTAAAAAATAATAGCTCGCCAACATTCGGCCAGCCATCACGGCAATCGCCGTCACCGGGTCGCAGGCCAGCAGGTAATAATAAGCCAGCTGCGCCACCTTCAAATACCAAAAAACCCTTGCCGGCTAAAAAGAAATGACGAGACAACCGGCGAACCTTTTGCAGACATTTATCGTTCAAGGTACTTAAGTGCTGCTGACAACATTTCACAGTACCTGTGGAAATTTATTGATGAAAAAAGTGGCAGTTGAATAGAACGTTGCTTGTGCAGCGTAAGGAGTTAACCATGAGAAAGATTTTGATTTTTTTATTACTGGTCAGTGTGACTTTTCCGCCATTTTTGCCTGCCCAATATTTTGGCAAAAACAAAGTTCAATATGAAAATTTTCATTGGCAATTTATTCAATCGGAACATTTTGACATTTACTTCACCAATGGTGGGATCAAGATTGCTGAATTTGCTGCCGAGGTTGCCGAGGCGAGTTATCGTGATTTAGCCAGGGATTTGCGTTATGATTTAAGCGAACGCATAACGATCATTGTGCATAATAGCCATAACGATTTTGAGCAAACCAACATTGATCTGAATCCAGCGGAAGAATCAGTTGGGGGATTCACTGAATTTTTTAAAAACCGGGCGGTGGTGCCTTATGAAGGTGAATGGGAAAAATTCCGCCATGTTATTCATCATGAATTGACCCATGCGGTCATGCTACAAATGGTGTACGGTGCCGGAGTACAATCGATCATCACCGGCATGGCACGTTTGCGTTTGCCGCTCTGGCTGATCGAAGGATTGGCAGAGTATGAAAGCCGCGGCTGGGATACGGAAAGTGATATGTTTATGCGCGATGCTACTCTACATGGCTATTTGCCCCCAGTCGAATATCTGGACGGTTTTTTGGCCTATAAAGGCGGACAGTCCCTGCTTTATTTTTTGTCCGAAAAATATGGTGGTGAAAAAATTGGAGAAATGCTAGGGAAAATAAAAGTCACTAAAAATATGGAGCGGGGGCTGAAACAATCGATCGGTATGGACACGGAGGAATTGACCAAAAAATGGCAAATATATTTAAAGCGAGAGTATTGGCCTGACATTGCCGACAGAAAAGAACCGGAAGAAATTGGGAAAAGACTCACAGACCACACTAAATGGAAAAACTTCGTGAATAGTGGGCCAGCACTGTCTCCCAAGGGCGATAAAATCGCTTTTCTTTCAGATAAATCTGGATATTTTGATATTTATCTGATGAGTGCGATCGATGGAAAAATAATCTCCAAATTGGTGCACGGTCAACAGACTTCAAACCTGGAGGAATTGCACTGGCTGCGAGCCGGCCTTAGCTGGTCACCCAACTCAAAATATATCGTTTTTGCTTCCAAGTCAGGAGCAGAAGATGCGCTCAATATTGTCAATGTACGCAAGAAAAAAATCGTCAATGAATACAAATTTGGGCTGGATGGGATTTTTATGCCAAGTTGGTCTCCACAAGGTGAAGAAATTGCTTTTATGGGGATTAAAAACGGACAAGGTGATATTTATTCATATAACATCAAAACCAAAAAATTAGTACAAGTGACCAATGATGTTTACAGTGATATTCAGCCGCAATGGTCGCCGGATGGTAATACCATTGCCTTTGTCAGTGATCGCGGAGATGATTATATCGACAAGCCAGACTCGACCAGCCTTGATATTTTTGAGAAAGATTATTATCAGAAAGATATCTTCTTGTTAAACGTGAAAACGAAAGAATTGAGGCGATTAACCCAGACCAAAGGTTTGGAGGCTTCCCCGGTTTTTTCAGCGGATAGCAAATATTTAGCCTATACCAGCGATGAATGTGGAATTTACAATATTTATCTTTACGATTTGGAATCGGGGATGAATTATCCGATTACCAATGCCATTACCGGCATCTTTAATTTGTCGTGGCACGGCGATCTCAAAAAGCTGGCGTTTACCTCATTTTATGCTGCCGGCTATGATATTTACTTGTTGCGGAATCCGCTGGATATTAAGCCTGGTGAAATTAAATTACAGAAAACAAATTTTATCAGCAAAAATTTCGAAACGAGAAGATTTAAAAAACAGCTAGTCGCTGAGAAAATCAAACCGGGCAAAGAACAAGCTGCGCCAATAGATGCCTATAAAAATTTTGTGTTTGACGATAATTTTAAAAAAGGGGATATCAACGCTGAAGAGCCAGAGAAGCCTGTATTTTTAACCGATAGCAGTGACTATAAATCAACCTCCGGCGATTATAAAATCAGCAAATATCGAATTAGATTTTCGCCGGATATTATTCAAGGAGAGGCTGGGTACAGCCAGTTTTTTGGTGTCCAGGGAATGACACAAATTGCTTTATCAGATGTTCTGGGCAACCATCGGTTTTTTATTTATACGAATTTGTTTTATGATCTGAAAAATTCCAATTATCAGCTATCCTATTTTTACTTGCCGCACAAAACAGATTATGGTATTGGCGCTTTTCATTATTCATATTATTTTTATCTGGGCGGTTACATTGGCTGGGCGCGAGATAGAAATTATGGCGCCAACTTGTACGTCTCTCATCCTTTTTCCAAATACAAACGCCTCAATGGCGCTTTAAGCTGGATCGGGATTGAGCGAGATTATATTCAAAGTTTTTATATCCCCAATATGACGAGAAACCTGATGTTAGCGGATGCCTCTTTAATCAATGATACGATACTTTGGGGATTACCGGACCAGTCAATGGAAATCGCTATTCGGTTGATTTTCGCTACAGCCCCGGCTTGGGGAAAAACGGTGTCGATTTTGTTACTTTCGGCCTGGATTACCGAAAATATTTTCCCATTAGCAATGATTATAATTTCGTTTATCGGTTAGCTGGTGGATTAAGCGAAGGCAAACAACCGCAGACTTTTTTCCTGGGCGGCACCAGTGGTTGGCTAAATTATCGTACTCGCAATGGACTTCGGGTGGCTAATATTGAAGATATCTATTTCAGCACCTTCGAGTTGCCCATGCGCGGCGCTTATTATTATGAGCGCGTTGGCAATCGCTTTTTCTTACATAATTTGGAATTTCGCTTCCCACTCGTTCGTTATTTCATTTTAGGCTGGCCTTTGCCGATTGGCTTTCAAAATATTCGCGGCGTCATGTTTACTGACATCGGTGCTGCCTGGTATGACGATAAATTTCGCGGCATAAACAATGAAAAGGGAAAACCCAGGCTGCAGGA
Organism: uncultured Cytophagia bacterium; assembly: GCA_964571835.1. Taxonomy (GTDB): domain Bacteria; phylum Zhuqueibacterota; class Zhuqueibacteria; order Thermofontimicrobiales; family Thermofontimicrobiaceae; genus CAZNDR01. The sequence continues at coordinate 3,371 of CAZNDR010000110.1, forward strand.
TTTATTTATGGGATATGGATTAGGGGCGCGAATGAATTTGGGATTTTTGGTGCTACGGTTTGACGTTGCCTGGTCGTCGGATTTTATCAGCCAGACGCTAGGACCGTATTACTATTTTTCTATCGGACCTGAATTTTAATCGTTGAATGACTTGTCCAATCTAAATCCAAGAAACGAAAAAATTCGGAAGAATACGGCTACTGATTTTTTAATTCTGCTTTGACCTCTGATTTCTGATGTCGCGCTCAGCGAAAATATTGTTTCGTTAAATTTGTTTGATTCATCTGCTGAGTGGGAAACAAATTTGGTGATTGTTCAGATGCAATTTTTTCATGAGCGGGATGGTCTTAGAATGCTTTGATCGTAATATTAATTCACCGTGGCGATTAGCGGCGCTTTGCTCAGGCTTTTATAATGAGCCAAAAATCGAATTTCGAATCATCAAAAATATAGCTAGTCAATATTTTGTCTCAATTTGAGTCTTCAACAAAATTTACTTTATCTTGACAAGGACATGAAATGCAAAATAAGCCATGTTTAAAATACATATCAGCGGTAATTTTTTTGGTAATGAGCTGGCACACACTCTTCTCGCAAAATAGGCAGGAAATGCCGGCAACGGATCGCTCAAAACAACAGTTTGGACCAGGGCTGTTTTCTCTTGACAGCTATTTTTTTAAATCCAAGAATGAAGCCGATAACAGCCGGCTTGAGGTTTATGTTGCTTTCGCCAATGATATTCTTCAATTCGTAAAAGAAAGACAGGGAGATTTTTCCGCTAGATACGAATTATTGGCGACAGTTTTTGATAAAAAAATGAATCTAATTGGAGAACAGTCGGAAACCAGAGAATTGAATGCCAAAAATTTTGCTTCAACTAACGACCGGCGTTTGAATAACAGACATCATTTTATTTTCGATTTGCTGCCCGGCAACTACAAATTAGTCCTGCAATTGACTGATCATGATACTCAGAAAGCACTAAAGAGAGAAGTCAATATTGATGAAAAGAGTTTTATCACCAGTGAAAGCTTGCTTAGCGATGTCATTTTTGCTGATAACATCGTGGTTGGCAGCAATGAGTATATTGAAGGAATCAGACCAAATTTAGAAAGAAAATTTACTGCGCCGGACTCTTCCTTTTGGGCAGTATTTGAAATTTATCCCAAGAATTTGCAGGATAGCCTAACGTTACAATATTCGGTCATCGATATGAATAGCCATCCGTTAGCTCAAAAAATGATCAAATTATTGCCCGACCGAACTATTGTCCAATACTTGATTGATTTAAGCAAATATGTCAAATCTTCAGGCAATTACTTTTTAGTTATTCAGCTTAGCCAAAAAGAACATCAATCCAAAAAAAGAGTCAAATTCTCGACTAACTGGAGCAGTGAACAATTTTTAAAAGTTAATGTTGATGTCGGCCTAAAAATTTTGAAAGATTTCATTCCCGCCAAAGACTACAAAGAGCTCAAAGAGGCCTCGGACAGCATTAAAATAGACTATTTTAACGATTTTTGGAAAAAGCGCGACCCGACACCTGGCAGCAAAGAGAATGAGCTTTTGGACGAGTTTTATCGCCGCGTTAACTTTACTAACAATTATTTTTCGGTTAATGCCCTTGATCTTGATGGCTGCGACACCGACCGCGGAGCAATTTATATCAAATATGGCCCGCCAACAGAGGTTGAGCGACACCTGGATGAAATTAGTTTGCCACCTTATGAAATCTGGTATTATGAAAATATCAAACGCCGTTTCTTTTTTGAAGATCGTTCAGGGATAGGAAATTTCAGGTTGGTGCGGATGGAATAATAATATGAATGACCAGTTGAAAAAAACCAAAAAAACTGAAGGGCTAAAGCCTAAAGAATTGGTGGGGAAATTGACAGATCTCCATTCTTAAGAACGGAGCTATGCCATTTTTATGAATAGCTCCGCCATTTATGGCGGAGAAACTTATGAAATCTGAAATCACGTGGGCTTTAGCCGAATCAGCTTTTTGACTGGTCATTCAGATTAATAGTCAAAGCCGAATCATGTCCGACAGTTTGTCAAACCATATTTTGATTTTAGACCGAAAGTTCTTATTGATTTCGGTCTTATTATTTTTTTCCGGGGTATTGTCTTCTATCCTCGTGGTGAAAAAAGAGCTGCGGCTGCTGCTGCGCTATCCGGTTTGGATGTGGAAGCAACTGAAAAAATTCTTGCTGCGTCAACCGTCCTTTGCCCAGCTATTTTTGCTGATCTTTCTCTTTAATGCGCTTTCGCTATTCGTTAATGTGATTTCAGGCTTAAGCGTAGTTCTCCCCTACCTGTTTTGCTTTTTTGTCGGGCTGAATGTCGGAGTGATTGGTTACAAGGAAGGCGGCGCGCAGGCGCTACTGCTGATGTTTTTTTCGCCTCATGTATTGTTTGAATTGCCGGCTGCCTGGTTCAGCACCACGTTGGGCATGCAGTTGGGCAAAGCCGTCTGCAAGGGCATTTCAGTTTCTGCACCAGTTTTTAAGCAAAGCTTCATTTTTTATTTTCAGATCATTGTGCCCTTGTTGTTGATCGCTGGATTAATTGAATCCGCCTTAATAAGCCATCATATAAAATTATCAAAGCATGCCGCTTCTTTTTCTGATAAACCACTCCATGGTCAACAAGATAATTATCCCAATCAGCAACATTAATTTATTCCACAAAGAAATTTCTCGCGCTTCCGTTTTTATCCGCGTGGGAAATTTAAGTGCATTAGTAAGCGAAGGTAATGTGCTATCGCTGATAAACTGGCCATTGCTTTTTTGAGCAAGCTGGCGTAAAAATCTTTCATCTATCTTAGTTTGCAAATGCTCAATGTTAAAATTTTCCACCGAAAATTGTCCTTTATCAGCGCCCAAAACCAAATTTTTATAGCGCGCTGTTCCTTCATATCTATACTCGCCACCTTCCAGCGCCATAAGTTCACCCTCGTATTTGCCCTCGCCGGTAGCGGCTAATATTATTTCATAATTATTTTTGTGATTAAAAACATTAACTTTGACCTCAGCGCCATTTAGGGGCAAATAATTTTCTGTGTAAACCTGTCCAGAAAAAATTATCTTCTTGCCACTACGATAAACTTCCTCATCGGATTTAATGCGCACTGTTTTGTTGTCTTCTTTATTTATTAACCAACGAATGCTATTATTTAGCAATTGAGTAAATACACGATCATTCTTTCCAATTCCCCACATCAGCAAATCCCAGCGCCAGAGACCATAGCCAAGTATAGCTATTGCTTTATAATTAGCGATCTTGTACGTCAGAACAAATGGCAATGGCCGCTGGGGCAGGTGAAGGTTCGACAGAACCGGTTCTGCTTCTAAAAGCATCTCTGAACCGGCATGAGCCTGAACTTGATAAAGCGAATAAAAAATAGGCGGCAATTCTTGCCAAGCCACCTGGTTTTTAATTTCATCATCATCAATTCGAGTGATGGGATGAAAAGCACCCTTGCCAGTCAAATGAGGTGAGATTTCAAATTCAGGGTATTCTCGCACCGGCAACAAAAAGGGTAAAAAATTATTCACTTCTGTTAATGCCTGATAGTTGATATTATTGCCAGCAATGAATAATAAGGGGATGGGATTGGCTTGCCACAGCTTCTTGATTGATAATATCTCTTTAGAGGAAAAGTTTGTCGGCGGATAGTTCTGAAAAATAATACAGTCATAGTTTTTCAGTTTTGACAGATCATTGGCAAAATTTCCCTGGTAATAGCTTTGATTGGATTTGGTTACCCAATAATCTGTTTCCATATTTTGATCGGCATCGAGCTTTCTTTTAATGAAAGAAAAATCCGCACCGGCTCCTCCTGAAAAATAGAGAATTTTTATTTTGCTTTTTAGAACTTTCACATAAAAGCTTTTTTGATTGTTGAGCGGAGAGAGTTCATTTTCCAAAACTGGCACTCGAATTTGATACTTTTGCAAGCCACTTTCGCGCGGAATAAAAATCAGACGCACTGTTGCCTCCAAATTATCAGCCAGGTCCACATATTTGGAATCGATAACAGTATTTTCTTGCAACAGTTCAACTTTAATTTTCCTGCCATTAAAACCGATAGCTTGGATGGTCACATCGACCGGCACTTCATTGTTAGTGTAAGTAAGCTGGTTAGTACTAATTTTTGATAAAACAACGTCTTTTTCATCGACCACCGGTCCGACAGCAAGCGGATAAAGGGGGACATCCCAATCCTCTACCGCTCGTAATGGATTCTCGCCAAGATTGTTGATGCCATCGCTCAGAATAACAACAGCTTTGAGGTAATTGTCTGAGTTTTGTTCCCGGAGCTGTTTCAGACAAGCGGAAAAATCTGTACCATCAGCGACAAATTTCACCGAGTCCAATTTGCTAATAGCCAAGGGATTTAATTGGTAGGAAAATGAATAATAGTCAAAATGATTATCAGAGCTGCTTTTAGAAAAAAGATCGGATTTTAGCAAAGAAATTGCTTTTTGAGCTCGCGACTGGCCATTATGTTCCAATGCCATGCTGGCTGAATTATCTAATAATACAGCAATGATCGGCTGTTCTCTTTTGTGCCAGGTGACTTTTAATATCCGTTCAAATAGAATAAACAAAACAAAAAATAGCACGCTGAAGCGGAGAATAGTAAGCGTCCTGTTGAGCCATTTCGGGACTGGCGGATTGGTGTGCTGATAGACAAAATAGCTCAATCCGGCTGAAATTAACAACAATAAAAAAAACAACAGCAAGCTACCGTATAATGTTAAATGAAAATTTTCCATACTAACAATAGAATAAAACGAATTGACCATTAATCAATATTACCTTTGGCACTAGCAGTTCGATGGGCAACGAAAGATATGCTTGCCTGTGTATCTGTCAAATGGCGAAATTATATTGCACCTAAATTGCTAAAATGAAGTTATTCTACAGTTATTAAGTCACTGAAAAATCGTGGAGTGCAGTGACTGCGTCACTGCATGAATTGACCCAGTCAATTCACTCCATAAATATTTGAAATTAACTGGCAAGCATGATCAAATCCAGATCGGTTTTAGAAATTTAGGTTGCATTAATAAAATAAGCCAAATAAAGCTATCTTATTATTTAACCAAATATTCAGCTATTCGCTCGACTAATTTTTGATCTGCCTCGGTGAAATGAAAATTTTTAAGTTGTTCGATTTTAATCCATTTCCAGGCTTGAACGTCTCGACATTGCGGCGTGACACTGTCAGTCTCGCAGAGAAATAAATGCAGACTAATATTGGCTTCAGGATAACTATGTTCAATAGTAAAAAGATGATTTTTAATGGAAATTTTTAAAGCCAATTCTTCAAGAATTTCGCGAGTCAGGCAATCTTCCAGAGACTCAGTCGGCTCTTGTTTGCCGCCGGGGAATTCCCATAAGCCGCCCAATTTATCTTGATATAAGCGTTGCGTAATAAGGAACTTGTTTCCTTTTCGAATTAACGCTGCTGCAACCTGATAATGAGGTTTTTTTGAAATTCTAATTTTGTTGGCTAAAATAGTTTCTACCCGGAAAAAATACTTTAAATCAATTAATGTGATCGGACTTGTTTGAAGCGCATCGAGGCTGTTTTTCTCGTAATAAGAAAAATGCCGCTGATTAAAATCACATAAATAATAATTACCACCCCCCAGGGTGGAATAATGTTTTTGGTTGGTGGAATTACTCGCTGATCACCAATCAAACGGAACCCAGCCCAGAAAAACGGGTGAGCTCGAGAAATTTCCATGCCCTCTATTCGAAAGGTATCTTTCATGGAAGATACTTTTGCTTCCCGCAGCGCGCTGGCATTGGTTTGGCGTTTGTATTTCAATTCCCAATAGAATTTTGACATAAACTGGCTAGTGGAAATGCTGTTGATATTCCATTGACTATGGACCACCGATCGAATTCCGGCAAATAGGAAGGACATCGGCAAAGCGATCATGCCATCATTTTGGTCAATTGAATATGGAATGGTGTGGCAGGAACTTAAGGTAATCATGTCAGCGCGCAAAAAGCAATTCAGGACATCGCTACAAGATAACCAATTTGAAAATAGCGTCGAGTCTTTTCCGCTTTTTGAAAACAAAAGCCCAGAATTTAGGGGATGTTTATTGTTCAAAATGCCCGGCTGAGAAAGATAAAACCAGCGATATTTCCAGCCGCTTTTGGTTAAATATTGTTTGGTGACCTCGGAACCTTTTAAATTGCGATGGTACCACAGCAGTCGTCCAACTCGTTTTATTTCATTTGTGGAATAGCTTGACTCATTTAAATCAGCTAGTGATAGAATGTCGATATCGGAAAAAGGGATAGATGCATTTTGGTCGACTGCCGGTTCACTCATAGTGAGCAATTTCCGACCCAGATTGGTGCGCGATCTTAATTTTTCAGCTTCCGGACAAAGCGCCATAGCTGTATAATTATAGCAAAAGGCGTATTTATGAATGATAAAATCATATTCCCGATAATTTTGATACAAAATTTCTTTGTTCAGCTGTCTTGGTTGGTGAATATTGCTGATCAATATTTCAAACGGAAAACTTGTCAAAAAGCCATCAGGCAAAATGGTAATGGTTTTGATATGTTTGAAATATGCCACGACTGGTTGAAATAATTCCATAAAAAGCACATTCGACAATTCGTAATCAAATTCCAGCTTGAGAATGTCTTTATTTTGAAATAATAAGTTGGTCAGCTTGTTCACGTGACGTTTAATTTTTTCTAAACTGGTTTGTAACTCAACTACCACAAAGGTATCAAGAGAAACGATAAAAATGTTTATTCGGTTTTTACTCACCCAAAAATCGAGTATGGCTTCATTCTCCTTTAGGCAATTAGTTTGCAAATAGGTGGGAGTAATTGGCTTTTGTTGCATTAAAAAAAGGCTCAATGGCGGCTCATCG
>CAZNDR010000111.1:0-10228 GCA_964571835.1 uncultured Cytophagia bacterium
CTGATAAAGCATCCGTTGACTGATGATGGTATTAAGAAATTTCTTACTGACTGGGAAAAAGTAACGAGGCGTTGAGCTGGAACATTATAAGTTTTAATTTTGTTAAAAACTAAAGTTAATTAATTATCATTATTCGCCAAGCATGAATAAATTTGTTTCCCATTTTATAATTTTTCTCTCTGGCGGAGTGGTTGGCATTTTGATTTGGAATAATTATTTCGCCAAGCCCTCGGCTCCTTTTTTTTATGAAAAACAGCCAGCAGCTAATGTCTCAAGAACTGACAGTCTATCCTACCCATATTGGCGATTAATAAATGCCCAGCAACAAAGCAGCCAACGTGAAAATGCGATTACCGAAGCGGTCAGAAAAGTAAGTCCAGCAGTGGTAGGAATCAACGTTTTTCAACTAAAAGAGTATCGACGATATGGGTTATTTGATGATCCGTTCTTTCGTCAATTCTTTCCTGAGCAGCAAGAATTAGTCAAGGGGCTTGGATCAGGATTTATTATCTCGCCAGACGGTTACATCATTACCAATGAACACGTGGTTCATAATGCGGAGAAAATTGTCGTTACGTTGCCTGACGGCAATAAATACGATGCAGAGCGAATCGCCGACGATTACATTTCTGACATTGCTTTGCTAAAAATAAATGATAATCATCCATTTCCCTACGCTTATTTAGGTCATTCTGATGATATGATCATTGGCGAATGGGCTATCGCGGTCGGTAATCCATTTGGCCTATTTGATATGGGTCAGCCATCAGTATCGCAGGGCATTATCAGCGCCACCGATCGAGATTTTGGCAAGCAAAGAGATAATCGCATTTATAAAGACATGATTCAAACAGATGCGGCTATTAATAGCGGAAATAGCGGTGGTCCTCTGGTTAATTGCTTAGGCGAAGTCATTGGCATGAACACGTTTATTTTTTCGGGAAGTGAAAATGCTGGGACCTCCATCGGATTAGGATTTGCTATACCTATTGATCGCATTAAAATTATTATTAAAGAATTGCGCCAGCACGGCAAGGTGGATCGCACTTTTAGAACAGGCATTTCAGTGGTCAATTTAACCAGTCGCCTGGCCAAACATTTAGACGTAAATATCAATAAAGGTGTCATTATCACTAATGTTGAGGCCAGAAGCCCAGCCTCGACAGCGGGTTTGCTGGTCGGCGATATTATTGTGAAAATCAATGAATATGAAGTCACCTCCAGCGAGCAGATAGATCAGATATTTGACGATTTGGATGCCAAAGCTGGAGATGTTTTGACTTTGCGGATTTATCGCTCACATCGTTTTATGAACATACGGCTTCAATTAGAAAAAATATGAAAGGGAGTTATCAATTTGATTAGCCGTTACACCTTGCCTCAAATGGGCACTATTTGGACGGATCAGAATAAATTTCAAAAATGGCTGGCAGTGGAAATTTGTGTTTGTGAAGTTCAAGCAGAATTAGGTATCATTCCCCTTCAAGCCGTTCAGCAAATTAAAGAAAAAGCAAACTTTTGCCTTGAGCGAATTCTGGAAATTGAAAAAGAAGTAAAACATGAGGTCATTGCTTTTTTGACCAACGTTGGCGAGTATGTCGGCGAAGCTTCTCGTTATCTTCATTTAGGGATGACTTCCTCAGACTTGTTGGACACAGCCAACGCATTGCTGATGAAAGAGGCAGGTGAAATTTTGCTGAACGATTTGCACAGGCTTCGCCTTGAACTAAAAGCAAAAGCACTTGAGCACAAGCGCACAGTTTGTATTGGCAGATCGCACGGTATTCATGCCGAGCCAATCACCTTTGGCTTAAAAATGGCGCTTTGGCACGAGGAAATAAAAAGACACATCAACCGGTTTGAGCGTGCCATTGAATCCATTGCTTATGGAAAAGTATCCGGTGCAGTAGGCACTTTTGCTCATCTGGATCCAATAATCGAAGAACGAGTCTGCGAAAAATTGAAACTAAAGCCGGCGCTTATCTCGACACAAATAATTCAACGCGATCGTTATGCCGAGTTTTTGAATGCTATGGCGCTTATCGGTTGCTCACTGGAAAAGTTTGCGACAGAAATACGAAGTCTGCAACGCACGGAAATTTTGGAAGCTGAAGAGCCCTTTGCCAAAGGGCAAAAAGGCTCATCAGCTATGCCGCATAAACGCAATCCGATAGTCTGCGAGCAGATTTCGGGATTAGCTCGGCTGCTGCGGTCCAACGCCCAAGCAGCTATGGAAAATGTCGCCTTGTGGCATGAAAGAGATATTTCACATTCTTCGGTAGAACGCGTTATTCTGCCTGACAGTACCGTCCTGCTCAATTATATGCTGACCAGATTTACCGATATTGTAAAAAATTTACTTATCTATCCAGACAACATGCTTTCCAATCTAAATAGAACGAAAGGGCTTATTTTTTCTCAATCCATTCTATTAGCATTAACTCAAAAAGGCATGTTGCGGGAAACTGCCTACAAACTGGTACAGAAGTGCGCCATGCAATCTTGGCAAAGTAACCAGAGTTTCAAAACTTTGCTATTGAAAGAGAAAGAAATTACCGATCAATTATCAAAACAGGAAATCGCCAATTTATTTGATTTGAAAAAGCACTTACGAAACATCGAACAGATTTTTATAAGAGCTGGTTTAGTCAGCGAGGAGATATAAATAATCGTCAATTATTCTTCTTAACAAGAAGGCAATTGCAAAGCTAAAGGTGCAGCTTGATTGATTTAATTTTGCGCCCAAAATTTTATGGTATCACACGTTGAGAGGATTGTAATAATTGGAAATATCGTCGAGAAAAAGGAAGTATTGAGCAAACATTGGAGGAGCTGTTTTGAAAAAAAAGAAAAAGCTCTTTGAAAGTATAGGGAAAGCTGTTTATGCTTCACCTGAATCAGAACAATTTATATACGAATTTAACGATGAAGCATTTGATGGAAAAAAAAAGATAGTCGTTAAGGGCAAAGGTACCATCAATTGTCAGGTAGCGGTATTTTTATTTGATTTACTGACGAGCTTTAATATTCCGACGTGGTATTTTAAATTAATTAATGATAAAGAAATGCTTGTTAGAGCCATGGATATGATTCCCGTTGAAGTAAAAATGTACAATATCGCCAGCTGCGATTTTAGTGCCCGATACGGGATTAAAAAAGGGAAATTATTGTCCAGTCCAGCGATGGAGTTCTATTTAAAGAATAATGAATTGAATAATTCATTGATGAGCAACTCTGAGGTTGCTGCTCTGGAAATCGTCAGCTCTATAGAATTAAAGACCATTAAACGAATGACATCAAAAATAAATGCCATTCTGAAAGCATTTTTTCTAAGACGACAATTGCAATTGGCAAATTTCAAACTGGAATTTGGCCGGTACAAAAATAAAATTGTGCTTGGCGATGCCATCACTCTGGATACTTGCCAATTATTTCCGCTTATGGCTAGTGCGCCATCGGCTGATTTTGCCGAGACAGACAAGAAATATGAACAACTTTATGAAGTGATTATAAATAAATCTATTTAATATAGGTAGGCGATGAAAGTGGCTAAAGAAGGCTTTGGTGTGATGGCAGCAATCTTTCTCTTTGGTGTTGTGCTTTTTGCTGGCGCATTGATTACTGGCAATAAAGTGCTATTGGTTTTTGCCATATTCAGCTTGTTGCTGTTTATCTTTTCGCTGTATTTTTTTCGAGATCCGGAAAGGGAAAAACCATCAGGCAATAACTATGTTTTGTCTCCAGCTGATGGCAAAGTTATCAAAATTGAAACGACCGAGGAAAACGATTTTTTTAACAGCAAGGTAAAATTAGTTAGTATTTTTATGTCGATTTTTAGCGTTCACGTCAATCGCATACCCATCAGCGGCAAAGTCGTTTACTTCAATTATAAAAAAGGCGCGTTTTTGCAAGCTTTTAAAGATGAAGCTACCTATGTCAATGAGCAGACGATTATTGGTATTGAAAATAACGACATAAAAGTATTATACAAACAAATCGCTGGGATAATAGCGCGGCGAATCGTGTGCAATTTGTATCTCGGTAGCGAAGTCATTCAGGGCGAAAGATTCGGCATGATAAAATTCGGTTCCAGGGTCGACATATTTTTGCCCGAATCTGTTGAAGTCAAAGTTGCGCTTAATGAAAAAGTCACAGCGGGAAAAACTATTATAGGAACTTATCAGCAGCATGCAAAATAAAAGGCAGGTAATTCCGAACATATTTACCACGCTCAATCTCTTCTGCGGCTTTTTGGCCATCATCTTCATTCAAAACGGAAAAATTGTTAATGCCGCTTGGCTTATAACCCTCGCTGCCATTTTTGACGTGCTCGATGGGCAGATGGCTCGTTTGACAAAAACAAGCAGCATCTTCGGCATCGAATTTGACTCTCTGGCAGATGTCATTTCTTTTGGCGTTGCGCCCGCCATGATCGTTTACAAAATCTATCTGCAGCGTTTTGGTATTTTAGGAATCATCATTAGTTTCCTTCCCTTAATGTGCGGCGGCATCCGTTTAGCTCGATTTAATATCATGTTTGGTGGAAAGGAAAAGGCAAAATTTGTCGGTTTGCCAATTCCGGGCGCGGCGCTGAGTTTTATGTCCTTCATCATTTTTAATTATTATTTTTGGCATGAAATTTATTTGACTCGGCTTATCATTCCCCAATTGCTTTTGGTCAGTATTCTCATGGTAAGCAAAGTCGAATATTATGTTATGCCTAAAGCAAGTTTTCGCCATAGCAAAAAAAATTCGTTCGAGATTATCGCTTTTCTTGTTTGTGTTATCACAGTAACACTTTTCCCCCATGAGACATTTTATCCGCTTATTTTGTTATATATTCTGTGGGGCTTATTTTTGTTCATCTTGAAATTAATCAGATTCGGCAATGCTGAAAATCCAAGGAAAGGTATTGAAAAAGCATAAAAAAGCATTGTGTTTCAATTTGATTTTTTTTATATTCAATAGCATTGTCATCGAGGCTAAGATTTTTGCCTCTGAATGATATCTTTTGAAATCAGGTTGCGATACTAATTTCCGATTCAACAATTGCTGCTGTGTTTGGTAAAATAGATTTATTTGTATTTACAGAGAAAGTTGATGAAAAGGTGCAAAATTTTTGTGGACAATTTCTATCAATCAAGGAGGTAAAATATCATGTTTGGCTCAGTTGCACCAAGTGAAATAATTGTCATCATGCTCGTCGTCTTATTGCTATTTGGATCAAAACGGTTGCCCGAATTAGCTCGAGGAATTGGCAAAGCAACTCGACAATTTAGAAAAGCAATGGAAGACGTAAAAGAAGAAATCAATTTAGATGATATTGACCGAGAAATTCGCGGTTAATTCCTTTATTGATAGTGACAACCATTTATGATTATTCATGGAGGAAGAGATGTTCGGAATAGGCGTACAAGAACTGATGGTAATTTTTCTTATTATTCTCGTTTTATTTGGTGCGAAAAAATTGCCTGAATTAGCCGCTGGGCTTGGCAAAGGTATCAGAGAGTTTAAGAAAGCTACCCGAGAGGCACAAGAAGATGACGAGCCCAAACGAATCATCGAAGGTGAAGAAAAGCATAAATAGTCAGCCGAGAATAAAATTGAAATTGGCAGGCTCTGTTTTCTGATATTCATTCATCATTAGTTGCTCGACCCTAAAACTATTAGCTAAAAATAGCAAGGTATCTTCTGATAAGAAAATGAAGGCGCTTCATAAATGCCTTCATTTCTATTTTTGAGAATAGCCTGGCGAATTCAGCTTGTGCCAGAAAAGGCAAATAAAAAAATGGCGAGCTGGCAGGATTAGTATTTGTGCTTAAGATTTGCTGACAGCCCAAGAGCACGACATTGACACTTCAATAGATCTCCCCATTTTTTTTCTCTCGAAAATAATGTGGTGATACTTTGATGGAAATCATAGCTCAGGCGCGAATTGTTTCAACAATTCAACCAGCAGAAATTAAAAATTGCTATTCAGTTGAGCGAAAATTAGCACTGCCCGGTTTTAATGGGAAGAGGATTGGCTTTAATTTAAAGAGCAGAAAAATTTCTTGACTTTTAAAACTTTTTCGGTTAAATTGAAAAGCCATTTATCAGCGATATGTTCCTTTTATGAATGAAAGAATTGGGGCAAAAGATGGGATTCTTTTTTTTAAAGGATTATTTTTAGGCCAAAAATCGCCAACAAGTCAACAGCCTGCCTGCGAATTCAATTCCACTGTCAAAAAATTTTGAACTAGTGATAACAAAAAAAGCTGGCTTTGCAGTAGACCAAAGTGGCATTTGATTATTAATCTTGGACGGAGAAAATAATGAGACCGAAGGAAATAAAAAAATTAATCGAGCTAGTCGAAAGCAGTACTATTAATGAACTGGAGGTCAGTCGCTTTGGGAAAAAAGTAAGGATTATAAAATCGGCTAAAAATTCTACCGCTGCTGCTCCCAAAGTGGTCGCTATGCCGCCGCCAGTCGTCAATGAAGTGGCCGTAATCGAAACACCTTCAAAGGCAGCAACAGCCGAAAAAGCAAAGCCGAGCAGCAGTGTGAATATTATCGAGGTCAAATCCCCGATGGTGGGCACCTTTTATCGCGCACCGGCTCCAGACGATGGTCCTTATATTCAAGAAGGTGATATCGTTACGCAAAATCAGGTGTTGTGCATCATAGAAGCAATGAAGCTGATGAATGAAATAGAGTCAGAATTCAGAGGCAGGGTCATTGAAATATTGGGCGAAAATGGAAAACCAGTTGAATATGATCAGCCTCTTTTCAAAATCGAAAAATTATAAAAATTTCTCTTTGCCTTTATTCTTAACCAAGAACGCTGTTTAATAAGCATGGCTTTTTATTGTTCGGGAAAAAAGCCAGACGGAGAGAACAATTATTGTTCAAAAAGATATTGATTGCCAATCGTGGTGAAATAGCTTTACGAATTATTAGAGCCTGCAAGGAGCTGGGAATTGCCACAGTTGCGGTTTATTCTGATGCAGACGTAAATTCTCTGCATGTCAGATTCGCTGATGAGGTTGTTAAAATTGGTCCCGGACCGAGCAGTGAAAGTTATCTAAATATTCCCCGAATTATTAGTGCTGCGGAAATTACCAACGCTGATGCCATCCATCCGGGTTATGGTTTTTTAGCTGAGAATGCCCAGTTTGCCGAGATTTGTGAGTCGTGTGATATTCAATTCATTGGACCTTCTTCCGTGATGATTGCCAATATGGGTGACAAGGCATTTGCTAAAAAGAAGATGAAAGAGGCAAAAGTGCCCACTATTCCCGGTAGCGACGGAATTATCAAAAGTGTGGATGAAGCAACAAGAATCGCCGAAAAAATTGGCTACCCTGTCATATTGAAAGCGACCGCCGGCGGAGGTGGAAGAGGAATGCGTATTGTTCGCGACAAAAATGGTATGGAACAAGCTTATGCCACCGCCAGCCGCGAAGCTGGGGCTGCTTTTAACAATCCTGAATTATACATGGAAAAATATTTTGAAAATCCACGGCACATCGAAGTTCAGATAATGGGTGATCAATATGGCAACATCATTGCGCTTGGCGAACGCGAGTGCTCTATTCAACGCAAGCATCAAAAGCTGATTGAAGAATCACCATCGCCAGCAGTCAATGAAAAACTCAGGCAACGGTTGACCGATGCTGCCATAAAAGGTGCCAAAAGCGTCAATTATCAGAGTGCTGGCACAATTGAATTTCTGCTGGATCAAAACGGCAAATTCTATTTTATGGAGATGAACACACGAATTCAGGTTGAACATACGGTGACCGAAGTTGTATTTGGCATGGACTTGCTTAAACGACAAATCCGACTCGCGGCTGGAGATAAAATCGATGAGGTAATAAAAGATTTTAAATTGAGAGGCCATGCCATTGAATGTCGCATTAATGCTGAAAATCCGGAGGTAAATTTCCGCCCTTGTCCGGGAAAAATCGAAAGCTTTCATACCCCCGGTGGGCCTGGCGTACGCGTCGATACCCACGCTTATGCTCACTATGTTATTCCACCATTTTACGATTCATTAATCGCCAAAATTATAACTTCAGGGCAGACTCGTGAAGAAGCGATTGGACGGATGAAACGGGCGCTGGACGAATTTATAGTTGAAGGCGTTTATACGACCATCTCTTTTCATCAAAAAGTAATGGATGAACCTCATTTTCTACAAGGTGATTTTAATACTAAATACATAGAAACATATTTTAAATAATTAACGCCAATCTTATCTAAAGGGAGAATATCAGTATGGAACTTCCAAAAGAGTTGATGTACACTGAAGAGCATGAGTGGGTACTTATTGAGGAAAATCTGGCTACCATAGGAATTACTGACTACGCCCAGGGCGAATTGGGTGATATCGTTTTTGTTGAACTTCCCAAAGTTGGAGATGAAGTGAAACAAATGGAGCCATTCGGTACGATTGAAGCGGTCAAAGCCGTGTCTGATCTTTTTTCACCAGTTTCGGGAAAAGTCGTCAGCGTGAATGATTTACTTCAAGATCAGCCAGAATTAATTAACCGCAGCCCCTATGATGAGGGCTGGATGATAAAGGTCGAGCTTTCCGATAAGGATGAGCTAAAATCGCTGATGAGTGCTGAGGCGTACAAATTACAAATCAGCTGAGCTAACTTTTTTTGACAAGTTTTAAAGATGATTTTAACGGAGAGAGATAATGCCTTTTATTCCGAACACTGATTTAGATAGGAAGAAGATGTTTGAACGTATCGGCATAAAGAGCTTTGATGAGCTAATTGCCAATATACCGGACGAACTAAAATTCAAAAAAAATTTGAACCTTCCTGATCCCATCTCAGAGCTGGAGATTCTGCAAATTTTTAATCAAAAGATGGCCGGTACTAAGCATGCGTCTGCGGCCATCAGCTTTTTAGGTGGCGGCGCTTATGACCATTTTGTTCCGGCGGCTGTCGACCAATTACTTTTGCGATCTGAATTTTATACCGCTTACACGCCCTATCAAGCGGAAGTAAGCCAGGGTACATTGCAAGCGATTTATGAATATCAGTCAATGATCGCTGAATTGATGAATATGGAAGTGGCCAATGCTTCCATGTACGATGGCGGGTCAGCGCTAGCTGAAGCGGCGTTAATGGCAGCATCGGAAACGCGGCGCAAAAAAATTCTCATCTCCCAAAGCGTTCATCCTTATTATCGGCAAATCGTTCAGACCTATTGCCATGGACAGTCGTTTAAGGTTAAAACGATTGGATTAGAAAATGGCATCACCAGCCTGGCAGCTTTGAAATCAAATATTGATGCGGATACGGCGGCAGTCATTATTGAACACCCCAATTTTCTCGGTTATTTGGAAGAAGTCGTAGACATCAGCAAGCTGGTCCATCAGAATAATTCACTGCTCATTACTTCCACCGATCCGATCTCACTTGGCATTTTGCAGCCGCCCGGTGCCTATGACACAGATATTGCGACTGGTGAAGGTCAATGTCTTGGCAATGCCCTGAATTTCGGTGGTCCTTATCTTGGCATCTTCGCCTCTAAAATGAAATATGTTCGAAAAATGCCTGGCCGTATTGCCGGTGCTACTGTCGATACAAAAGGACGCAGAGGGTATGTTTTGACTTTCCAAGCGCGCGAACAACATATTCGACGCGCCAAAGCGACCTCAAATATCTGTTCAAATCAGGCGCTTAATGCGCTGGCGGCAACTGTTTATTTAGCGCTGCTGGGCAAGCAAGGCATACAGAAAGTAGCATCGCTCTGCTTGCAAAATAGCCACTATCTGGCTCAGCAAATTGCTGAAATCAAGGGTTACGAACTTTGTTTTGATCGACCTTTTTTTAAAGAGTTCGTAATTTCAACGCCGATTGCTCCCAAATCAATCATTGATCAATTGAATAAATTGAATATTTTCCCCGGCATTGATCTGGCACCATTTGATTATGATTTAAAAAATCATTTGTTGATAGCTGTTACCGAAAAACGAAGCAAGGAAGAGATGGATTTTTTTGTTGAGTCTTTGCGGGATTTACTGCAACGATAATAAGTAGAATGCTTTCTTTCGCTCAATCAATCATTTTGAGAAGTGATATTGATCGAGAGGGGCGGCATTATTTTATTAAATAAAAACTAAAAAGTTAAAAGGCAATATAAGAAAACAAGGAACTTTTAAATTCAAGGATAGTTTTATAAGTGAGTTATTTAAAAATAGAAATTGATTTTATTAGAGTTAATT
>CAZNDR010000112.1:0-10210 GCA_964571835.1 uncultured Cytophagia bacterium
CCTGAGATTTGTGGGCTTTAGCCCTTCTCTTTATGCGACAATAATTCAACTGGTCATTCACATTAATATTATAAAAACTTAGAGATAATCCGGATAATTCTTTTTATCGGCAACTTAGTCTTTAACGCAGAGCGAACAAAGTAAATTTTGGGAACGCCCAGTAATAAAAATCTCAATTCATCAGCTCAAAAGCCTTAAATTTCATGATTATATTTTCATGCCTGCTGCGAACCCTGTTTTCTTTGCGTCCTCAGCGTTTAATCAATGCCAGCAATTTCCTGAGAGATTCAATTTTTCTGAACCAAGGACTCAATCATTAAAATCTATTGATTACAGGATAACTGTTTATCATAAATTAATATAATAACCAGGGAGAAAATTATGGTACATTTTAAGGAACTCGGACTCGTTAATAGCAGAGAATTGTTTAAAAAAGCGGTTACCGGTAAGTACGCCATTCCGGCTTACAATTTTAATAATATGGAACAGCTTCAGGCTATTATCCAGGCTTGTGTGGAAACAAAATCGCCAGTCATTTTGCAAGTCTCTTCTGGGGCGCGCAAATATGCCAATCAGACCTTATTGCGCTACATGGCTGAAGGCGCAGTTCAATACGCCAAAGAACTGGGCTATCCTATCCCCATTGTGCTGCACCTCGACCATGGCGATACTTTTGAGCTGTGCAAGAGCTGCGTGGAGACAGGCTTTTCGTCCATTATGATCGATGGTTCCCATCATCCTTATGATGAAAACGTAAAACTCACCAAGCAGGTAGTGGATTTTTGTCATCAGTACGATGTGACTGTCGAAGGAGAGCTGGGAATCTTAGCTGGAGTTGAAGATGAAGTGAAAGCAGAAAAACACACCTACACGCGACCTGAAGAAGTCGAAGATTTTGTCAAGCGAACTGGTGTCGACAGCCTGGCTATTGCCATCGGTACTTCTCATGGAGCTTACAAGTTCAAGCCGGGCCAGAAAGCAGAAATACGGCTCGATATTCTGGCACAGATAGAGAAACGCATTCCCGGATTCCCCATCGTGCTCCACGGCTCATCATCAGTGCCCAAGTCATTAGTGCAGGACATCAACAACCACGGCGGCAAATTGAAAGACGCTGTGGGCATACCTGAAGAGCAGCTACGGAAGGCAGCGGAATCGGCAGTGTGCAAAATCAACATCGACTCCGATGGCCGCCTGGCGATGACAGCAGCAATAAGAAAAGTCCTCGCTGAAAAGCCAGAGGAATTCGATCCGCGGAAATACCTGGGACCCGCCCGGGATTCATTGAAGGAGTTGTACAAACATAAAATTATTCATGTGTTAGGATCAAACGATAAGGCATAGCAGTATCTCAATTCGTTTGTGAAAATAGAAGCCCGTTCAGCATCAGTTAGCCGTTTGAAAGTAATTTGAAAATAGGCTATAGAAAGGAAAGAAAGACTTTTGCTCAAGAAAATCGCGTTTGATGCCACGGGCTTTTTTCTGGATTGTGAAATTTAAGAAAGGTCGCGTGCTAAATTTGTTAAATAATTACCTACCAATATCATAATACCTATTACATTCACTTGATCATTGCTTTTTACCACTGAATTATTAACGTGATCAAATTTGATAAAAAAATGGAAAAGGCAATTGCAGGTTAAAAAAAAATTTTAGCCAAATGAGAAAAAGGAAACATCTCCTTCTTGTAGGAAGAGTGCTAATGGTTTATCTTCAATCCATAGCAATTTAATGCTTTTTATACAACTTATTTTTAACATTTGGCAATAATGCCAGCACAAATCTTCCTTAATCGCTCTTTAATTTCTGCCGGTCCGACAAGCAGCAAAGCTGCACCATAAAAAATTAGGCTGACAATTATAATAATCGTCAGAGCAACTGAATGTTGCATCAATGGTGACCAATAAAATCTTTCCAAAGCCGGCTTCAACATATTTTGATAAAAAAAGTGACTAGCCAGACCAAGCAAAAAACATAAAAAAACAATCCGAGCCAAAGCCTTCAGCACTTCTCTGACATTGATTTTAAATTCGATCTCTTTCATTAAGAAATAGAATAAGAAAATACTATTCATGCTAAAGGCAATCGATGATGCCAGGGCAATGCCGCCATGTTTTAGCGGCGTTTTGACTAAAATAAAATTTAAAATGATATTCAGTACTGCGCCTATCAGCGCCACATAAAAGGGGATTTTATTTTTTTGAAAAACTGAAAAAACTCTGGCTAAAAACGTGCCCAGACTCAGTCCTAATAGTCCCAGTGAGTAACACCAAAAAGCCAGCGCCGTAAGCCGCGTGCTTTCTGCGTCAAAAGCGCCACGCTGATAGACAATAGCAATCAGCGGTTGAGCTAAGACAATCATAATCATTGTCGCCGGCAAAACCATCGCAAAATTAAGCTCGATGCCAAGCTTAATCCCGGCTAAAAATTCCTTATCCTGAATTAGCGCTTTTTTTTCCGTTAGGTAAGGGATGAGGGCACGACTGATGGCCAGACCAATAATCGCTACTGGTAGCAGAATCAGCCGATGGGCGAACCACAACGAAGCAATACTCCCCGAAACGAGAAAGGAAGCCAGCATCCGATCGACGATCTCCACCGATTTGTCCAATAGTGATTTAAAAAAGATAAAGCTGCTCTCTTTGCCCACCTTTGTTAGTTCCGGGTCCTGAAACTGGACGTGAGCAAAATATTTTGCTTGCGCGATTATCCTGATCTTTTTAACGGTTAGAAAAGGAACCTGCACAGCCAATTCCAGAAAACCGCCAAGCAAAAAACCGGCGGGCAGCGCATAAATTCCCAATGAGCGTCGAAAAAAGAAAATGCCCAATATCACGCCGACACTCAACATAACCGGCGCCAGGCTGTACACCCGGTTCATTTCAAAAAAATTTAATATACCTCCGACAAAAGCCACAATGCCGATCAGAAACATGAAAGGCAAGATCCAATAAGTCATGATCACCGCCTGTGGAACCAAATCATCTGCCAAGCCTGGTGCAATCAATTTGACAATGAGTGGGGCGATCAAATAAAGGATAATCAGCAGAACAAGCATGAGGATGGTCATGATATTCACACACGATGAAATAAGCTGCCAGCCGTGCTGATATTTTTTTTGACTGATCAATTTCTTAAAGGGCGGCATAAAGGCGCGTTCAACTACGTCTTCACCGAGCACTTCTCTAAAAAAAGTCGGAATAGTAAAGGCGACAACAAACAAATCCATCGAATGGTGTGTGCCGTAATAGGCAGCCGTGACCAGTTCCCTCATAAAACCAAAGAGACGGGAAATAAAAGTGCCAGTGACGAGATCGATTAAGTTTCTAACTAAGCGGCGAGACATATCCTTTAGTTGCTTTCATTTTCTGCCGGTGAAAAGACAGTCAGTAATTCTGAATGGCCGATAAATTAACTGGCGTTTTCCTCCAATGATTGTGCCAACATTCAATTCAGATTTTTAAAATAATAACATTTCTCGGCCAGCCTATTTCTGAATTGGCAGGCGGGAATTATGGGTGAAGCTGGTGAGCAAGTAATATTTTCTTAATAGTTGGCAATACTTTTTTGGTTGCCTGAATTCCTTTAATAATGATTTTTTCCACCTCACTGAATTCTGACCAATGATATTGGCCAACTCTTGGTCTGATAATAATATCGGCCTGCTGCAATTGCAGTTCTGTCAATGCCCGCGAGGTCATTTGACCAGTGCGGGCCATGATTTCTAAAATATTATCGAACTCAGTTATTTCTTTCATTTCTGGTGAGACATCGACAGCGATAATGATATCAGCACCCATTTGACGAACCGCTTGAACGGGAACACTTTGCACTACGCTTCCGTCAAGCAATAAATGATCAGAGACAGAAACGGGTGGCAAAAATCCCGGAATTGAGCCGCTGGCAACGATGGCTTTGACAATATTGCCTGAATCGAAGACAACCTCTTTGCCAGAAATTAAATCAGAAGCCACAGCGCAGAACGGAATTTTCGTCCTTTCGATATCGGTATCTTCGAGCAAGCATTTTAGCGCTTGATCTAATTTTTTATTACTCACTAAAGAGATGCGGCTCGAAGCTAAATTGATGATAATTTTTTCTTTTAAAAAAGTAACCAGGTGAGAAAACCTGCCGCCAGCATCCTTGCCTTTGGTAAAAAAATCCAATCGATTCTGTTTATAATCAGGACTGTGAATATAATCCACAATCCTATTTTCAATTTCAGCCACTTGAGGAGATAGCGCGTACATTGCGCCAATTAGTGCCCCGGCGCTGCTGCCAGCTATAAAATCGATAGGCAGTTTTTCCTGTTCAAGTATCTTAAGCACGCCAATATGTGCCAACCCGCGTGCGCCTCCGGCACCAAGCGCTAAACCCACTTTTTGTTTATTAAGCACACTTTATCCTTTTTCTAAGCCGCCAACAAAGTCTATTCAAATTGTTTGAAATATAAATATCTCATTGTATTTTGTCAAGAGATATTTGCGCCGACTATTAAACAGGCTTTTCTAATTGGAAAAGAAGCCATTCTCGGATAAGCACTAAATAGCCAATCAAAAAATTAGCATGAAAAAAGTCCAGGTGGGAATAAGTGAAAATCTCTTCATTCTATTATTCGATGGACTGAGCTTTTCATAAAGATTGGCTAACGTCATTCGCCAGTTTGAGGACAAAAATTTCAGTAAATTGCCCTACTATTCTCGGACTTTGTTTATACTTCATTCTCAGCTGGCATTTGCCTTCACGATAAGTTAGGTGCGACGGCAGCCCATTCTTTGTAATCTGATATTTTTTTTTCTTCATGAAAGTACTTGCTTCTAATTTTTATATTAGTTAAATTGCCGCCGTCAAATTTATAATCTGCCCTGAAAAGTCCAATAATTGGTAGGCTATGAATTTCACTTTCATTACCTCTATCATTTACTTGACGATTGGCGTACTGCTTTTTTTATTGGGAATTTTAATCTATCGTGAGCATCCGTCGCAGCGCATCAATCGTGTCACTGCTGTCATGATTTTTTTGGCGGCGTTGGCGCCGATTATGGGTGCGTTTGGCATAATGTTATTTAAGATCAATACGCAGCTTAAATTAGATTTGGAATTTCTGAGGCGTATTTTTTTGTTGTGGGAATTGTTTTTTCCTCAATTGCTCTATTTTTCTCTGGTCTTTCCCAGCGAAAGAAAAATAATCTTTACCTTCCCCAAAATTGTCTATTTTATTTTTCTACCACACCTATTTCATTTCTTCGTCATTTTGGTTTTTCGCACACCTGAATCGATTTTGACGTTAATCCAGATTCCCCAAACTGGTTCGACACTTAATATTTTGTTGCAGCCGCTTCGGATGGTGTTCAACATTCTGCTTTCAGCCACCAGCGTTTTTTATGAATTTCATGTCAACTTTTTTGCTTTGATAAACCTGGTTTATGTCGTTATCGCTATTTACATTATGTATCGAAGCTATGAGGAGCTCACAACGCCACGCACTAAAAAACAGGTGGGCATGGTGCTGTGGGGGATTCGCGTCAGTGTTGGTTTATATGCCCTGGCCTTTTTATTGCCCAAGCTATTCCCCATTCGTGCCTCCGATACCATTGTCTATTTTTTCACCATGCTGGCTCTGCTAATTGGCACAGGATCAATCGCCTGGTCTATTATCAAATATCAATTCCTGGACATCAGCCTGAGCATTAGTCGTGGCTTTTTATTCTCCATTTGCTCTGGTTTAATGCTGGGCAGCTATCTCATCATTTATCATGAATCAAAAAAAATCATTCCCCTAATCCTGGGTTTTGATCTGCCGATCATGGAAGTGTTATTCATTATTTTGGCAGTCGTCTTTTTTCAGCCCGTGCTCAGCGCTATCGAATCTCTGTTGAATAATCTTTTTGGCAAAGATAAATCCGATTATCAGCATGTCCTGCAAACATTGAGTCACGATATTTTAACTATCATGGATCTGGAGAGACTTAAAGAAAAGATTACCACGACACTCAGCGAAAGCCTGAATCTGGAAAATGTCCACATGATAACAGAAAATCGTGAAGGGCATTTCGAGGCTGAGTACCTCAGCCAAAATGAAGGGAAAAAATACACCTTTTTCAAAAATGGTGATTTCATCAATTTTATGCGCCAGTTAAAAGCGCCGGTTGGTTTTGATGAGATACGAACGTTTATTTCCGACCCAGAAGAATTCGAAGCGCTCAACCAATTAAATTGTTATCTGTTAATGCCTTTGTCCCATCGGAGCGAACTAAAAGGCGTGCTTTGTCTTGGTAACAAGTTGACACGGACCTCTTTCTCAGCTGGCGACGCCACGCTGCTAAATGTGTTGTCTGATCAAATTGCCATCGCTTTGGAGAACATCGATTTGTACGAAGAGAAACTGATCAAACAGCGCATGGAAGAAGAAATTTCTGTGGCGCGGGAAATCCAGCAACTGTTATTGCCCAGCAAAATTCCGCAGGGAAAAAATTTTGAAATCTCGGCTATGAACATCCCTTCCAAAGAGGTGGGTGGCGATTATTATGATTTTGTAGAGATTGATGAAAGGTGCATCGGCCTGGCCATTGGAGATGTCGCCGGCAAAGGGATTCCAGGCGCTATCCTGATGTCCAATTTGCAAGCTGCGTTTCGCGCTTCTGCGTGGCAGCATCGCAACCCGGTGAAAGTGATGAGCCAAATCAACAACCAAATCGTTCGCACTACCTCACCAGAAAAATACGCCACCTTTTTTTATGGCATTTTTGACGCGAAGAAACTTAGTTTTGCCTTTACCAATGCTGGGCATAATTATCCCATCATCAAAAGGAAAAATGGCGACCACTGTTTTTTAAGCACTGGCGGTTTAATCATCGGTGTTCAATCCGACTACAAATACCAATCAACCGTGATCAAGCTTGATCACGGTGATACGGTCGTTTTTTATACCGATGGCATTACCGAAGCGCTCAACCTCAATGTAGAAGAATTTGGTGAGCAACAATTGATAAATATCATACTGAGCTACCCTTTTCGTACCGCTGAAGAGTTGAGAGACCGAATTTATGAAGAAATGATGCAATTCACTGAAGGCACAGCACAATATGATGACCTGACGCTGATCGTGTTGAGAATACTTTAAAAATCATGCCCTCGGCCTACCATTTCAGTCGCCAGGATTTTCTTGTCCTGTAATAGACCTTGGTATGAATGCTGTCGATTTTTTTTCACAACTAACTAATTTTGGAATTTCATTCCAGCAATTCCACCTGATAATCCCAATCCCAGGCATCAAAATAAAGATTTCCTCCCTCCCATTCGACTTCGCCGCGCTGAAAGTCAACTGTCTCAGAACGAAAATGAATTTTTGCTGGAAATAATTCTTGGGAGAAATTTTCATTGACGATCAAACGATAGGCATCCATTCCGCCGAGGTAAAACCACTTTTCTTCTTCGACTGACGAATCGAGCAGACCGTAATCAGCGTCCACTGGCAGCCAGCCATAAGGCGTAAAATAGATTTCGCCCCAATCATGCATGCCGCCGCTACCAGGCGTCGTTGTCCAGCCGGATTGCCATCGAGCTGGAATGCCATTCAGGCGGCACAGAGTAATAAAAAAAATGGCGTGCATCCCGCAATCGCAATGGTGATTCTGGTACACGTAATCACTGATATTGGTAAAGGTCGAATACTCCCGCGCCGAAGCCCAGGGAATGTTGTCATTAATATATTGAAAAATCAGGCGAGCCAGCAGATAAGGATTTTTTTCCTCACCGACGATGGTTTTGGATAGATTTTTTAAATCATCCGTGAAGACAATGTGCGGTGGTCGCTCAGCCAAAAATGGTTCGAGTTCAGGTCTGATCGTTACCGCTTTGACAAATTTTGGATCAATTTTTTGATAGACTGCATAATTTTTGAAACGAAACACAACTTGAAATTTTGTCTCCTGACCCTCCTCGGCTATCTTTTCCAAATAAATTGAACGTTGCAGATAATCCTCATTAGGAGCAATAATATGCCGCTGCGGATCACAGGAGATTAATTCCACCTCTGTTTGACGGTTGGTTATCTCACGAGGAAACGGCAACCAACAACGGATCACTTTGCCAGCCGGAACTGCGTCTTTATTGACTGTTAATGAGTAAGTTACTTTGGCAGCGACTGGTTTCACAATTTTTTTGCCGCTCTGTTGTGCCTGGCTTATGATTGCTTGCACATCTTTAAGGCGATTATAGACCGATGGTGTTGCCGGCTTATCTTTTTCTTGTTTGATTGCTTTTAATTTTTTATCAATTCTAAATAAATTAGGTGCAGCATGTTTGAAATATTTTTTTTCACCATCGATGATCATGCACTCCAATGATTTTTCCCTCTCCCATTTTAGCAAATCCTTTTCCTGCACTGTGGGCAAATATTGGCTAATATATTCGATTACCTGTTCTTTGCTTTTGCTAAAATCCTTTTTCATTCTCTCCAATCGATCAATCTGAAATGCAAGATCTAATCGTTGCTGCGCCTCCATTTTTAAATTTGTGGCCAACTCTAACCGCATCGATTCCTGGGCGCGAGTGAATTCTCCTTGATCAATCAAAATTTGGATTTTAGGCGAAATTTGACTAAAGCAGATTGGTGCTGCAGCACATAAAATTGTCAGCGACCAGCTCATCAAGAAATTGATTTTTTTCTTCATGCTCTACTCCATTTATTTTTCTAATTGTGGCCTTCGGTCTGGTTTCTTTTTTTCGCCAAGGATCAAAGACAGTAATTTGTAGGAAAAATCCGCTTGCTGTTTCAATTGATAAATAATACTATTTTCAAATGCAAAACAGATTCCTCCTTTCGCCTTTTTTAAATTAGAAGACTTTCTCATCTTTCATCTATTTTGAATGCTGACAACGCGAAGGCAAATCCCAAGCAAACAATATTTAAAAGCCAAATCGCAGAGATGTGCCTATAAATAAGGCTTTGGTGTAACCCAAGGTTAAACCACCGCGGCTGGAGACACCGAGATCGAAATAGAAATTTTTGAAATCCAGTGCCACTGCTGTATTCCAGTTAAAATTATTTAGCATACGACCGATCGAGGCGCACCAGTTGAAAAAACCGAATCGAATGCGGCCGCCCAATGCCGAGCTGAAAATCTTATTTTCATTTGCCAGCTCAAAATTTACCAGATACTTGCCAAAATCTTTGGCCACACCCATTCTGAAATTGAACGGCAAATTCTTAGCGAATGATTTTAGCGACATTGAGGTATCGGTGGAAACAGAATCCATCTCGATTTCGGATAGCTGACCTTCGCCTAAAATGAATAAAGGCTGTTTACCGAAATCTAATTGATAGCGTGCCATTTTCGGTTTTCTGTTCCAGACTATTCGGCCTAAAATATTTTCCAGCACTAAACCAATTTTCCAATTATTGTTGGTATAGCTGCTCAAGCCAAGATCCATTCCGAATCCGCCGCCCATCTGGGCTATTTTAGCTCGAAAATCCACTACTGGCAAAATTCCATTTTCGCTGATCGTCAGTTGAGCTGTGCCTTTGTCGATTTGGGCGAACCCAGTTCCTAATAAATATGACAGAGAAACACCAGCAGAAATTTCTTTAAAAATGGTGTTCTTCATTAGCGGCAGCTCAAAAATGAGATCGTCCAAAAACGTCCGGCCATAAGAAAATTTGAATTTTGTGACGCCAAAGCCGCCGGCTTTGATTGAATAATCATAAGTCTCTTGTCCCAACTTGAATAATATATTTTGATAAATATCTTTGGGCACTGAAAAATTGCCGTAAGCTTTGGTCTCAATGCCAAAGCCAAAATTATTAATGGAAAATGAAAACAAGGAAATTTTGCTGCTCACATCAAATTTTAATCCATCACTAGCCACCTGCTCCAAAATGTCTTGTTTATCTTTTTCTGTCAAATAGGTGCTTTCTCCATCGCCAATGTATTTGGTCAATGAATTAAAGCTAAAAGAATTATTGCCAGTACCAGCAGTCACGGAAAAAAATGTCATCTGAAATTTCGGTCGATTTTTTTCAGCAAATGCCAGGTTAGCTGGATTCCAAAAGACCGCTTCCACGCCGCGCGCCGGTGCTGTAAGTCCACCTATTCCCAAACTCATTCCGCTCTGGGCGTGCAGGCTTTGCTGGATAGCGAATAAGACAATCGCCATGGCTGCATAAATTTTTATTTTCATTTCTGCCTCTTTTGCATAATACTTATTG
>CAZNDR010000113.1:0-10197 GCA_964571835.1 uncultured Cytophagia bacterium
CCTCAATATAACATATTTATCACTAATGTCAAGTCAAATTCATAAAATTCAAAAAATTATTTTTTTCAGAATAAAAAAAGCTTGACTTTGAAAAATAAAAGTGTATATTATCATCCAATAAAATTTAAAGAGGAAAGCAAATGAGTTTCGCCAGAATAAAATATATTATTATTCGAATGCCTATGGGCATGTCCATGCCCCATAAGGCAGTTCCATAATATTCTGGCAAAAAAAATAGAACATTCAAAAAATCCTTCTCAACTTGCCAGAAGGATTTTTTTTATGGTTTATCCAGAAAGGCTGAGGGACTGGCCCTTTGACGCCTTAGCAACCTGCCGCTTTCATTCCGGGCAAGGTGCTAATTCCTGCAGAGAGAATACTCTTTGACAGATAAACTAAATCGAAGAATTTAGCCTCATCTATCAAAGATGAGGCTTTTTTATTATGGAGGTAAAATGTTCCCTGTGAACGTTCCCCACAGCAAACGCCAGTTTCACTTTGGTCCTTTTGAATTTGAAAGTGGTAAAGTATTGGACAAATTGACACTCACTTATGAAACCTGGGGAAAAATTAACCAAAGCCGAGATAACGTGGTTCTTGTCGAACATGCCCTCACCGGCACCAGTCATGCAGCTAACGCTTCAGATGATCCTGCTGAAGGTTGGTGGGAATCGCTGGTTGGTCCGGGCAAGTCAGTTGATACGACCAAATATTTTGTCATCTGTTCCAATGTGCTTGGCGGCTGCTCTGGTTCGTCCGGACCTTCGACCATTAATCAGCAGACTGGTAAACCTTATGGTCTAAATTTTCCCTTAGTCACCATTAAAGATATGGTACGCGCGCAGCAAGAGCTAATCAGGCATTTGCAAATTAAAAAATTGCATACCATCACCGGAGCCTCGATGGGCGGGATGCAGGCAATGGAATGGGCGGCGCTGTTTCCTGACATGGTCAGATCCATTATCCCTATCTCAGCGCCCGGCCGAGCTTATCCCCAATCCATTGCCTATCGCAAAGCCCAGCGCAAAGCCATCATGAACGATCCCGACTGGCAGGGCGGCAACTATTATGGACTGTCTCGACCGGAAAAAGGCATCGAGTTAGCGCGGTTAATCGGATTTATTACTTATCGTTCCGAGCGCGAGTTTTATGCGCGATTTGCCAGAAAACATCGCGATCCCAGTATCTATGAACTGACTGGGCGATTTGAAATCGAAAGCTACCTGGAATATCACGGCAAAAAATTAGCTCAATGGTTCGATGCCAACACCTATTTGTATTTATCCAAAGCCATGGATTTGCACGATCTGGGCCGGGGCAATAAATCTTATGAAGCAGGCATTCAAAAAATCCAGGCCCACACGCTTATCTTAGGCGTAGATTCGGATATACTATTTCCCAATTATCAGCAAAAAGAATTTATCAACATCTTGCAAAAGACAAATCACAATGCTGAATACCAAGAAATAAAATCGCTACACGGGCATGATGCCTTTTTGATTGAGGCGGAACAGACCAATTTTTATATCAAAGAATTTTTAAAAGAAATCGATTCAGAAATTGAGGGTAAACCAGATGAAATTTCAAACCAAAGCTATTCATTCAGCTATTAAACCTGACAGCGCTTTTGGATCAATTGTACCTCCCATTTATCAAAACACCGCCTTTGCTTTTACGGATGTCAATAAAAATAAAGGTTTCGATTACTCGCGCACTGGCAATCCAACGCGAAAAATTTTAGAAGAAAATTTAGCTGCGCTTGAAGGCGGAAAACATTGTGTCGCGCTCACCACGGGCATGGCAGCAGAAACAACGGTGCTCAGCTTATTCAAAAGTGGTGACCATTTTATTTGCGGCAATGATGTTTATGGAGGAACCGTTCGGTTATTCAATTACCTGAAAGAGCATTTCAGAATTGATGTTTCTTTTATTTCATTAGCATCAGCAGAAAAAATTCATCAGCATTTGCAGCCAAATACAAAAGCGATCTGGGTGGAAACACCCTCTAATCCTTTGTTAAATATTGTCGATCTTGAGCAAATCGCTTCGATCGCCAAAAAGCATAATTTGCTTTTAATAGTCGATAACACATTTCTGACGCCTTATTTTCAGAGTCCATTTCAATGGGGCGCTGATATTATAATCCACTCGACTACCAAATATCTCAGTGGTCACAATGATGGGCTTGGCGGGGCAGTAATTTGTACTGATAATGTACTGGGAGAAAAAATCGCCTTTATTGCTAATGCGTTAGGAACAGTATCCGGCGCCTTTGAAAGCTGGCTGATTTTGAGAGGGATAAAAACCTTGCCTCTTCGGATGCGGGAACATGAGAAAAATGCGACGGCTATTGCCCAATTTTTGCAGAAGCAAAGCGCTATTAAAAAAGTTTATTATCCGGGGCTGGAAACTCATCCTCAGTATCAATTGATAAAAAAACAGATGAAAGGGTGTGGCGGTATCGTTTCCTTTGAAATTGATGGCGACCAAAAAAGGATTCATCATATTTTAAGAAGTACCAAATTATTTTATCTGGCCGAATCTTTTGGCAGCGTGGAATCACTAATTGAACATCCAAAAACCATGAGCCATGCTTCCATGTCGCCTGAAGCACAGGAAGCGGCCGGCATTACCGATCAATTAATCAGGCTTTCAGTCGGGCTTGAAGATAAAGACGATTTAATTAATGACCTAAAACAGGTATTGGAATCATGAACATTATCGTTGAAAAGTACGGCGGTACATCTGTGGAAACGATTGATCGGATTAAATCTGTGGCACAAAAAGTGATCAAAACTCACGACTCAGGAAATCAAGTTGTTGTCGTCGTGTCTGCTATGGGCAACACCACTGATCATTTGGAGGGATTGGTCAGCGAAATTAATCCCCAGCCGCGGCAGCGAGAATTGGGCATGTTGCTTTCCACGGGTGAAATTGTTACCTCCTCCTTAATGGCGCTAGCGATTCAATCTTATGGCAACAAAGCCGTTTCCCTAAATGGCGGTCAGAGTGGCATTTTGACTGATAACTGGTACACCAATGCCAGAATTAAAAGCATCAACACCTCCAGAATTTTGAGACATTTGCGCCGGGATGAAATTGTTGTCGTGGCCGGCTACCAAGGGAAGACAGGCAGCGAAGTAACGGTGTTGGGACGCGGTGGCTCCGATGCCTCTGCCATCGCTTTAGCTTGCGCTCTCAAAGCAAAAAGCTGTCATGTCTTTTCTGATGTGAAGGGCGTTTTCACTGCTGATCCGCGGCTGATTAAAAATGCCTCTCTGCTACAAGGCATCTCTTACGAAGAGATGATTGAATTAGCGGCCTCGGGTTCACAGGTGATGATGGGTAGAGCCGTAGAAATTGCGCGAAAATATGGCTTACCAGTTGTGGTCAGTTCGAGTTATGAAAATTCAAGCGGGACGATAATAACGGAGGAGAAAAATTTGGAACAAGTAGTCATTACTGGCGTTGCGCTGAACAAAGAAGTTGCCATGGTCGATATTTTTGGCGCCACTGACGGCGATTTTGATGTGGCTAAAATTTTGGGCGAGATTACTAAAAACAAAATTAATATTATTCTGATGAGCTCGCACCGAAATAATGATAATACCACAAGTTTTACTATCATTGTCCAGCCGAACGATGCAATTTTTATCCAAAAAATTTTGGAAAAATATTCAAACAAGTGTTGGATTAAAAATTTTATTATCAATAGCGATGTCGCTCAAATCTCATTGGTTGGCTCTGGTATTGCCACTAATTATGGCGTGGCGTACAAGGTCTTCGATTTTCTTTCAAAACACAAAATCAAAATTTTGTTGACCAGCACGTCGGAGATCAAAATTAGCGTCATTGTTCCACGGGAGCAAGCCATTCAGACAGTTGAAATTTTGCATGATAAATTCGAAATGAATAATCTGGAGAGAAAACTTTTGGGAGCAACCGATGGAAAAAATTAAAGTAGGCATTTTAGGTGCCACCGGAGCTGTGGGACAGCGCTTTATTCAGTTGTTGGAAAACCATCCCTGGTTTCAAATAACCGAACTGGTTGCCAGTGAAACATCAGCTGGTCTGCCCTATCAAAAAATTTGTCAGTGGAAATTGAACAAGCCCATTCCCGAGGATGCACGCCATTTAGTCGTCAAAAATATCACTTCAGAATTGGCTTGTCAAATTCTCTTTTCCGGACTCGACGCCACAGTGGCAACCGATATCGAAATGAATTATGCCAAAGCCGGGTTCCCGGTTATCAGCAATGCGCGCAATTTCCGTCTGGAAAAAGACGTGCCTTTGCTCATTCCCGAAGTCAATCCCGATCATCTACAGCTAATCAAAAAGCAGAAAGCCAATCGTCAATTTAGTACAGGATTTATTGTCACCAATCCCAATTGCGCTACCGTCCCGCTGGCGATGATGCTGGCGCCGCTGCATAAAAAATACGCCGTGGAAAAGGTGCTAGTAACCACGATGCAAGCGATTTCTGGCGCTGGCTATCCCGGGCTCCCATCTTTGGATATTATGGACAATGTCATCCCCTTCATTAATGGCGAGGAAGAAAAGATCGAATCGGAGACAAAAAAAATATTGGGCGAGTTGGTGAAAGGTGAGATCGTCTTTGCCCAGTTTGATGTGAGCGCAATGGTGCATCGCGTGCCCGTATTTGACGGTCACTTGTTATCGGTTTCCATCAAACTAAAGAAAAAGGGTGAGATTCCGGAGATTAAAAATGTGTTAGCGAGTTTTGGCTCAGTTCCACAAAAATTAAATTTGCCCTCAGCACCCAAGAATCCGATCATCGTTAAAAATGAAAACGATCGCCCTCAAATTCGTTTAGACAGAGATGCTGGAAACGGCATGTCCATCGTCGTCGGCAGAATCCGTCCGTGTCCAGTCTTCGACGTAAAAATGAGTGTGCTTGGCCACAACACTATTCGTGGCGCAGCCGGCGCGGCAATTTTGAATGCAGAGCTGTTGAAGATGTCGGGATTTTTTTCTTGAACGGGAAAGGCTATTGGCCAAACTCAAAATTAGCTTGTTTATTTCAGGACTTTATATAAATGACCACTAACTATTTTTTAAGTAAATGATCTCGAAATGCGTCGGGGCGCAGGCTCCTTCTGCAATATTAAAACGTGATTAAAAATTTTCTCAGACTAAATTCATAGTCTGCTACAATTTTCACGCAGTGTTCTTGGATGTCTTCAATATCGGATCGGCGCACAGGTCAACATGATTTTAAACCTTCCGAAACTTCCCCACCACTACAATCCGCTCATACAAACTATCGCCACCGTGTGCATAGCGCGGCTTATCTTTGGCGCGATAATCCGTCTTTTCGATAAAGCCGTGATCGCTGGTGAGATAAAAAGTGCTGTCCGGCCTTAGCTGGGCAAGGATCGGGAACAGGAAAAATTTTAGCCGTTCTAGAAATTCTGCCAGCACCTCGGCGATGCCCCCTTTTTCGGCGTGGATTTTTTCATCCAATAAATTGATGATGTAAAAATTGGATTGCAGATTGTCCGAAAGAAAGCTCTCTCTAAATTTGGTAATATTGTAGTCGCGCTCCACGCATTTAAAACAGGATAAGTGTTGTTCTTCTAAAAATTGGTAAAAAGTCTCAGTATCGGATGGCCGCAGCGACAGGCAAACATTTTGCTCTGCCAAAAGCAGCCCAGTCTGTTCGATCAACTGCTCACATAAAATTGCAAAAAAATCAGCCCGCATGCCATCGACAACAATGAACTTTGCTGGTTCGTTGTCAATAATTTTTTTTATCTGCCAGGAAATCAGGTGGTGCCCTTTTTCCCAGCTTAACAATTTTTCAGCAAAACTATTTTCCAGCTTTGCCAATCGGCTGCGAATCGTTCCCTCGAAAAATTGAACAAATTCTGCCGGCAAGTATTTGTGCTGTTCATTTAATTGCACCAATCGCTGGCCCAATAAAAAATTGCTACTCTCTGCTACGGCGAACGGTAAAAATTGAACCACCGATTCGGGCTTTACGAAAGCCGCTTTTTCGAGCGACACTAACTTCAAAAAGTTTTTTAGAAAAAATGTTTCGGTCGCTAAATCAGTCAGTTCTGCAATCACTTCGCTTTCATCAAACGTATTCAATTTTTTGTACAGAGCCACCATTATCCAGTGGCGAATTTCGGGAGAGCTTGGCAACCGCTGATACAACTGAACCAGCGTCTGAAGAGGCAGATTATCCATGTTCACAAATTCAGCCAGCAGCTCGCGATTTTTGGACGATAGCCAGGTCAGCAAATCGCTATCCCGCGGCAGCAGCTCAACGATGGTCTTCATTTCGATTGCGCGCAGCCTCTCCTGTGGGAAGCCGGGAATTTTGATATTCATTTCAGAGAATTGTTCGAACAAATAGCCACATACAATTTTCTCCAGCGCCGTTTCGATCGCTACCCCGGGCAGCAATTTGCCCAGTTCATTCACCACCATAGCCGGCAGTGCCGCCGCTACAGTTGGAATTTTGCGCTCCAGCGAATGTTGAAGGGACAGATAAACCTCACCAGCAGGCAGCTTATCTTCAGCCAGCCAGTTGAAAAAAATTTGTTTGAGCTGATTCGGCCTGAATTTCCTGCCGCTAAGCGCATCGGTCAATTCATTGAGATTTTTTTCCACAAAAATGATATTGCCTGAGAGCGCTTCATTCAGCGCGGCAATGGTGTGAGGATTGATGTTTTTCTCCAGCTCGGTGAGCGACGGAAAAGTATCTACCTCCACGTTGAGAAAATAATCCAGTTCTCCGCCGCCGTTGCGAACCTGGTTTGCCGCAATTCTAAATTCAGCGATTTTTTCATTATTCTCATTTGCCTTGATTGCCCGGAAGTATTCCACGATACCAGCCCGAATTTTCTCCTTCAGTTCGGTACTGCTATATTTTTCTTCGACCGCCATTGATTGCAATTGGCATGCGCACACTGGTTTAGACTGTAATTCGTTGAACAGATCGCGCGTGCAAAAACCAGCCAACGCTGTTTTGATAATATTGTCGAGACGCGGAAAATCATTTTTCACCGAGATCAATTCAATGGCAGAAAGCTGTTTCAAAATTTTGTACTCAGTGGAATCGCTGACGCTGCGCAATTGAGCGTAGTACTCTTTGGGGTAAAGTCCTTCATGATAGTTTAGATAAAGCTCGCGATAGACAGACTTGAATAATTCAAATTCCGAAAACAGCATCGCCAACTCAAAATGCTCAAATCCACTGGCAATGGCAGATAGTTTTTCAGTGAGCTTTTTATGAGTTTCCCTGACATCGGTATTAGCCACGATTTGAGAAACCATTGGATGGCTCAAATATTGAGAAATGAAAATCACATGCTGTAAATCAGCGTGATCAACGTCGCGGATTTTCTCCAGTGCGTTAATTGCCTGGCGCATTTCGCTCTCGGAATCAATAGACTTGAGCAGTGTCTCGATTCCCTGGCCTGATGGCAATGAGCGTTTGATCTGGTCCAAAATATCGGCCAAATATTTTAGCGCCTGTAAGTAGCCGGCAAAGGTCTGGCTGGAGAAGGGCTTTAAATTGCCGAATTTTTCCAGCAATGTTGTTTTATTTCGAACGAATTCTTCGTGCTTTTCTTTGAACTCGATTAAGCTTTCCCAGACTTTTTCCTGTCCCTTCAGATGAAGATTGTCTGACTTGATTTCCCCAATCAGTGGCGTCAGTTTGAGATACTCTTTCAAAAAGAGTGGTGAAACCTGTTCTCCGGGCGTGATCAAATCGACATTTTCGATGAGACTGACTGTTACTTGATTCGGTTTCAGCGCCCGGTTTTTGTGATAAAGCTGAATGAAGCCAGCCGCCGAGAGCAAATAAATCACCATTACAAATTGGGGCTCGGTGCAGCCGAATTGCGACTGGCGGAATTTATTAAACAAAATTGAAAAACTCGGCTTATCTTCTTCAATTGTTTTGAGCAGCTCGCGGATGAAAATGGATTGCTCAGGCCGCGGATCGATGACAACATCGAAGCCGGCGATTTTGATCAAATACAGCTTTTCCACCAGATTCTTAATCAGCGCTTTCATCGATTCCGAGACTACGGCAAAATGGTGCCGCGTTAAATTTTCATTGATGTAGTTGATCACTTCATTGATTGACGCCAGTGGCGGCTCAGATAAAATCGGTTTGATTTTTTTGTGTTCCGGATACATTTGCGACAGAATCCGGTCAGTCAAGCGAATCTTGAATTGATTGAAATCGAAGATGATACGAGCGCTGTCTCCGAACAAATCTTCATTCTCCCAACGCAGTAGCCGCGGGGGAAAATAGGTATCCATTAGCGACGACAGGTTTTCGTTTTTCAAATCCTCGAGGCGCTGGCGAATGATGGCTTCCTCATTGCCCAAAAATCCAGGCTGCTCGCTCTGGATCAACTGCAAAGTGTGCTGCTCTGCGTAATATCGGCTCATCAGATGCAGCTCTTTCTGACTCAAAACTTTCGGCTGCCAGAAAATAAATGATTGTTGGAAACGCTCACTCAGCTTAGCAAGCTGCTGCCATAAATCAGCCGTATTTTCTACGCCAGCGACTGGAAAGCCCAAAGCAACCACAAATTCGATCTCGCCGCGCTCAATTTCCTTCTCCCAGCGCCGCAGCACATCAGCGCTGAGTCGCTCGGGCATGACCAGTGTGATTAGAAATTTTCGCCCAGTTTCCTGCCAATTACACAGCTCAATAATTTCAGCTTCATAAAACTTTTGCAGTGGCAGATGCGACAGAGTGCTGCGTTGAATCAGATGACTGATCGCTTTTTTGTCGATACTAACAATGCGGTCGAAAATTTTTTTAACCTCTTCATCGAAGCGGTCAGCCACTGATTTTTTTGGCGAAATAAAATAGATATCATTAAATTTGCCATCGATCTCCTCTTTTTTAATGTAAGAAAAAGAGCCCATCAATTTATGGAGAATGTGCCGGATAAAATTGATATTCGCCTCGTGCTCTAATTGAGAAATGCCCTTGCCTGTCAATTCCGCCAGTTTGCCAATGGATAACTTTGCCAGCCCCGGCGCAATCTCTGTTAAAATTAAAATCTTGACCAGCGCCATCGCCACCTTTTTCTGCTCCTGAATTTCGTCGCTGTCCTCGTCCTCGGTTTGGCGAAAAATCAGCGGCATTTCTTTAATAAAATTTTTGAAAATCACATCAACGAAATCATGCGTTGTTTGATTTTCCTGAATTTTATCGAGAAAATTATCAAACACCTTATCAGGCGTGATGAGCACATTAGCGTCATTCTCAATGTACCGCAAATGGGTTTCTGCATCCACTGCATGCAAGCTATTATAAAAAAATTCCACCATGCCGCGCGCCTTGGAGAATAGGTTGGAAATGCTCTCCAGATAATAAACCGTTGCCGGATGCACTGGATAGATATGGTAAAAGTCATCGAAACTCAGTTTCCAGGTGGGAAAATAATCTTTGAATTCGGCGTACACATTGGCAATGTCCTGTCGACTATCAGGTTTTTTGATGGACAGTCGTTTTGCCAGCAACTCTTTGATGTGGGTGGTGGACAGGTAAATGCGGTTGTTGAACCGGTCACGGATTTTGTTGAGCGTCTGTTCCGAAGCGCGGGAAATTTCCTCGATGTCCTCCTGCATGCTCAAGACCGTCCAGCAGTTAAGTGGCAAATTCCATTCGCCCAAAAATTGCAAGAAGCGAATATCCTCACTATTGACATCCAGTTCCGACCGTGAGCGCAGAAATTCTGACACCTCATCGATGAGCAGCAACAGACCGCCCGGAAAATGTTGCTGCAGCGATTTTTGAATGATGATATAAAAATCATCCCGAGAAATAATCGGCGTGAACGACAAATTTTTCGCGATCAAAAATTCCCGCAACAATAGCGCCTGCTGTTCCACTGTCTGGTCGCCATGCGTTTCAAAAAACTCGCGCGACAAATCATCAGTAGCAAAGGTTTTGAAATCTTCGATTATTTTATGGCTGATGGATGATGGAAAAGTCAGTCCTTTGCTAATAAGCTTTTTGCGCAGCGAATCGAATACCGCCTTTTCGAGCGAAATGTCCTGGCTATAGCTGGTCAGCGAAACCGGCACAGCGAGAATTTCCGAGGGGAAAAAATCATGTTGAAACTGCGCGACCTCTGCTGAAACAGAAGTCAAATTCCTGAACAAGATTATATTTTCGGCGATCGCTGCCAGGTA
>CAZNDR010000114.1:0-662 GCA_964571835.1 uncultured Cytophagia bacterium
GCCCATTGCTAAATAAATAATTTGAATTGCCAGACAAAAAACTGTCTGAAGTAAGCCCAAATAATGGCGCTTTTCATGCTCTTCTCTGTCCACAAATTCGGCGGACAGGATTTAATAAATCCAACGGATTTTAGCGCCTTCGCCCCATTTTATATCGCTCCCATATTCTAAATTAAAACAGAACATCACCAAAAATTTCTATCAAAGGGACTATTTGAGCACGTGACTTAACACGAGTTACCAGATAAACCGTGGAAACAGTTTAAAAAGAACTTTCCTTTGAAATAGCACCTGCATTAATTCGGGTGCTGGTTCACCATCAAAGCCATAACAGCGTTAGTGGTTTCTTTCAGAACTCCATTTTTAATTTTTAGCCTATTTTTCATCTGATCTTTCATATAAATAATAAAAAACAAAACTAATTTTTAAGATTGACCAGACCAATTTAGCCAGCTTAATTTTTTGTAGGCAAAGACCGATAATTACAGATGGTGCTTGATGGACAAAATCGGAAAAAGATTGAAGGCGAATTGCCAAAAGCTATGATACGATATTTTTGTTTTTCTTATCAGCCCTAAACAATCAGGCTACTCAATCCATCCATTTTTATTATTCTGCTGGCCGAAGTTGAAATTTTTTTAATTCAATTATCTAAAAAAAAT
>CAZNDR010000114.1:672-9879 GCA_964571835.1 uncultured Cytophagia bacterium
GCTTTTTTTCTCCGCCGCCAATCGATTTTAAGTGCGCCTTTCCTTTTGCGTTTTTTTAAGCTGTGCCGCTCTTTAAAACATCAGCATTTATAATTCCTTTTCATTTCACGAAAGATACAATCATATTTTCGCTTAATTAACTTTTTAAAATTGTGTTAACTTGATACAATGTTTCAATTAAGCACAAATAAAAACAGCGTGATTAAAGTGGACCAACTATTAATTTCAATAAAATCAATTTAATTTAAATTTTCATTCGTCTTAAATCCATAACAATTAATGGAATAAAATTTGCAAATTTTTCATCACTAATCTTATGAAATTAAAAATATGCTAAAAGCTAAAACCTTTATGAAGCCAATCAATTTAGTCCCGCTAATCCGAAATATTTGTGACTGCAGTTACTCACCCAGAGAATTGACCGAGTTCATCAATGCTTCAAGGAGGATTGCCGCAAGTTATCTTAAATATTTAGAGCTTAATGGACGGAATATTCGACCCAGAAAATCAGAGGGAGTAAATGAATTAGAGGATGTCGCCATCGATTGCATCGCTGGATTGTTCTGGCGTAATGATGAAGGCGAATTCGTTCAATTTCAGCGCTATTTTGGTAATGAATTCAATGAGGGCAAAGAGCCAAGTGAAGCACAACTGATCAGCATGTTGCGACGTTTGATAGTTAAAAAAACCAAACAGGAGTTAGCGCGCGTTTTCAAAGAGCGCGATCCCGAAGGAGCAAAAATTATTCGCAATATTAAAGTTGCCATTAAAAATTCTGAAAAGTATTTCTCCTTCAAAGGAATGGGTCGAGAGTTCGTTTATTTGAAAAAAAACGCGGAGGGAAAAAACCGAGACAACGTTGCAATAAACTTGAATGAAGGTACTGATTCAAAAAGCTGCATTCCGGAACGGCTGCTATTTCAACTTTTTTTAGATAGGTATTCTCCAACCGATTCTATTGCTAGCATGCTCGATAAAATAATGGCAATTGTGGAAAGCCTACCAAATTATCATCATTATTTAGCCCTTGATTTAGTTTCTTCAATCATACGGGAAGTCACCTTTCAGCATGTTCATGCAAAATTATCAACCGATATTGCGGATAATTCACCTGTCCATGACATGCAACGAAAAGAAATATGCCACGTCAATCAACAGGTGATAAAATCAATGCAAAACAGGATTCAGAAGCAATATCTTGATAAAAATAAAATCACGCCACAGAAAGCCGATATTTACTGCTCAGCCATTTCAGATTTTATTAACGAGCTTACTCAAGATAAGGAAACTGACTCCAATTACAAATATTTAAAACGTTACCTGCCTCATTTGACACAAAAGTCATATCGCGAACAGGAACGATCGATTTTCGAATATTTGGTAAAGATCTCCAAAAAGTCTCTCAGGAATAAATTAAAAGAATTATTATAATTTTCCGTAAAATTGGAGGACTGTCTGTATTAATTAATGTAAAAAAAGCCAATAATATATCTTTTGCGTTATAAAGAATTGGACTTATGCATAGTAAAAAGTCTTGCACCTGGTGGGGGAGTTGTTATCGATAAGCAGCATAACAACCTGTTTATTCAGCTAGCATAAGTCCATTCTTTTTAATTCGCCATAAGGGGGGATTAATTTTCTGGTTATGAATACCAAAAAACAGCACCATTGTCCTAAAGAATATCTGATAGAAGGCTTCGTCAATCGTTTTCTTTCATCCTCTGCAGAAATTGAAGAAATAGCTAATCATCTGAAAAGTTGCCTTCATTGCCAATTTTTATCTCATGAGTTGAAGCAATTCTATTCTATTTTTGATGAGGCGTCCTTTTTGCCCGTTCCCAATTCTGTTTTGGAGAAAATCCGTCAAATCGAATTTGGTCGTATTGCTTTTACAGGAAT
Source organism: uncultured Cytophagia bacterium (assembly GCA_964571835.1). Classification (GTDB taxonomy): domain Bacteria; phylum Zhuqueibacterota; class Zhuqueibacteria; order Thermofontimicrobiales; family Thermofontimicrobiaceae; genus CAZNDR01. The sequence continues at coordinate 2,572 of CAZNDR010000114.1, forward strand.
TTCACTCAAGCCAATCCAACCGCTTAACGGTCACCTGGCGATGGATTTCCGATCAAAAATCGTTTATTCCACACAGAATTTTTATCAAAAAGATCTGGTCGACATGAATTACCTGCCAACTGAAAAAAGCGAAATCTTAATTCGCGTCATTCAGTCGCTGGCAACCCAGGAGACAACTTTTTATGTTTATTCCCGGACGAAAAAATTATATTGTAATATTCAGCTCCGGTTGGATGCAACAAAAAAAATATACCAAAGTGATTGTTGTGGCAAGATAGAGTTAGGTAGGTATGATATCAGAAGTTTGGATAATAAAATTGTTACGGTGATAGCAGGGCAATAACTTTTTGCGGAAAGATTATTTTAGCTTCATCTCAGCCGAGGGGAAAAAAGCGCCATGAAAATGGTGCTTTTTTTTTGCTGATCTCAAAAGGATCTTAAGTAATCAGAAATCGTTTTCTTTAAATTCCACCGCTGGAAATTGCCTCAGCTTTTTTTTGAAAACGGTCTTGATTTCCTCCAAACGTCGGTCGGACTTAGCTTCGAAGCGCAGCACCAGCACTGGCTGAGTATTGGAGGCACGCACCAACCCCCATCCATCGCCAAATAATACACGGGCGCCGTCGATATCAATCACCTCAAAATCTTGTTTGAATATGTCCACCAGTTTTTTCACTACACTGAATTTTTCTTCATCAGCACAGTTTATCCGAATTTCCGGCGTGCTGGCAAAATAGGGGATTTCATCAGCTAAGGCAGATAGTTTCTTGTTTGCTGAGGAAACAATTTGCAGCAAACGACCTGAGGAATAAATGCCGTCGTCAAAGCCGAAATAGTCATCAGCAAAAAAAATATGCCCAGACATCTCACCGGCAAAAGGCGATTTTTCCTCTTTCATTTTTGCCTTTAATAACGAATGACCCGTTTTCCACATCAGCGGCTTACCGCCGTGTCGCTCGATATATTCTGGCAACGCTTGGGAGCATTTGACATCGAACACAATGTTAGCGCCGGGTTTTCTTTTTAAAACGTCCTGGCTGAATAAGGCGATTAAACGGTCAGCAAAAATAATTCTGCCTTTGTCATCAATCACGCCCAGCCGATCCGCATCACCATCATAACCAATGCCCAGGTCCGCATTGTTTTTTAGCACCTGCTTCTGCAAATCTACTACATATTTGGGAACTGTCGGATCAGGCAAATGATTGGGAAAATTGCCATCTGGCTCACAATATAAACGGAGAACCTGGCAACCTAAATCTTCCCACATTGGCGGCGCAATGGGCCCAGCAGTTCCATTGCCAGCATCAATGACAATTTTAAGCCGGCGGTCAATTTTGATTTTTGATTTTATCAGGCTCATGTATTCAGGGACAATGTAGTACGATTCAACGTTGCCTTTTCCAACGCTGAAGCTTTTTTTATCAATAATTTTTTTTAGCTTTTGAATGTCATCTCCAAATATTGATGCGATTCCTTGGCACATTTTCAGGCCATTAAATTCAATTGGATTGTGACTGCCCGTTACCATCACTCCACCATGTGCATTTAATTTGATAATGGCATAATATAAAACAGGTGTCGGTACCACGCCAATATCAATCACCTGGCAACCAGTTGAGGTAATTCCCTTTATTAGCGCCTGTTGAATGCGCGGGGAAGAAAGTCTGACGTCTCTTCCGACCACGAACTTTTTTAATTTTTTCTTAGCTAAAAATGTGGCATAAGCTTTGCCGATGGTTTCGACAGGTTCATCAAGCAAATCTTGGTCAGCAATACCGCGGATGTCATATTCGCGAAAAATATTAGGATTGATCACAGCAGTCTCCTTATTCTGCTTCAACATTCAGCTACAATAACTCGGTCTAATTTATTCAAATCTTTAAAAATCTGAATACGGCTAAACATTTTTTTCTGCAAAAAAATATCTCTCACTTGTTCAGCTTGAGTGGCACCAATTTCTACCATGACAACTCCATTTTCCTTCACCAAATAAATTAGTTCACTGATTCGATAGAAAAATTTTAAACCATCTTCTCCGCCCGCCAAGGCAACTCGTGGTTCAAAATTTATTATTTCCTGCGGCAACTTTTCCATTTCAGTTTTGGAAATGTATGGAGGATTAGAAACAATCATGTCCAGCTGCGAAAATTCATCAGGGAAAATCTCGAAGACGTCTTTACGCCAAAAAGTGATGCGTTCTGCCACGCCGTGATTTTCAGCATTTTGCCTAGCGATTTCCAGCGCATCCAATTCTCTATCAAGCGCCGTCACCTGAATTTTGGGATTGTTTATTGCCAGGGCGATGGCAATATTTCCGCTGCCGGTACCAATATCAAGCACGTCAATTTTTTCTTTTTGAGCAAATTTGCTTTCGCCTATTTTTAAAGCAGCCTCGACCAGAATTTCGGTCTCTGGTCTGGGTATCAGTGTGCTTTGATTTACTTTGAATTTAAGCGAATAAAATTCAGTTTCACCAATCAAGTACTGTATTGGCTCGCGCGAGGCTCGCCGAATTAAAAGCGCCTTTAGTTTATCGAGCTCTGCTGGTTTGACTATTCTTTCGAAATTTAAATAAAGTTGAACCCGATTCAAATTGAGCGCACAACCGATTAGCAATTCAGCGTTCAGCCGGGCATTTTCAATTTCTTTTTTTTTCAAATAATCAGCGGATTTCTTGATGACATCCAGTACTGAATAGCTCGTTGAGTTCATCGCTTAAGTCGTTTCCACTAATCTTAATTTTTCTGCTCGATCAGCGATTTGCAATTGCTCGATAAATTCGCCCAATTCACCTGCTAAGACTTTATCTAATTTATATAACGTCAAATTAATGCGATGATCAGTCACCCGATTTTGCGGAAAATTAAAAGTCCGAATCTTGGCGCTGCGGTCGCCGGTGCTGACCATAGAGCGGCGTTCTGCTGTTAGTTTGGAATGCTCCTCTTCTTTGGCTTTTTCGTACAACCGAGCGCGCAACACCTTTAACGCCTTGGCGCGATTTTTATGTTGCGATTTTTCATCCTGGCAGGTTACCACCATGCCACTCGGCAAATGGGTGATCCTGACTGCTGAATCTGTTGTATTCACACTCTGTCCCCCAGGCCCAGAAGAACGGAACACATCGATCTTTAAATCGTTTGGATCAATGTCAATTTCGACTTCTTCAACTTCTGGCAGCACAACGACTGAGGCTGCTGAGGTGTGAATTCTCCCGCTGGCTTCAGTTTCCGGCACCCGCTGCACTCGATGAACGCCACCTTCGTACTTCATCTTGCCGTAAGCGCCTTGTCCGCTCAATAAAAAGGAAACTTCTTTAAAACCGCCGCGCTCTTGCGGATGCGAATTGAGCAATTCGACTTTCCAGTGTTGCTGTTCAGCGAATTTGAAATACATGCGCACCAGATCGCCGGCAAAAAGACAGGCTTCATCGCCGCCGGTGCCGGCTCTTATTTCCACAATGGCATTTTTATCATCTGCCGGATCGGTAGGAATCAGTAGCAGTTTTATTTCCTGCTCAATCTGCACCATTTTTCGCTGTAATTGTTTCAACTCTTCTTCCGCCAATTCTACCAACTCCGCTTCCTGTTCTGAGGCAATTAGCTCTTTTGCTTCATTGATGTGTTGCTTTGTCTTTTCCAAATTATCGAACTTTTCGACAATAGGGCTCAGCTCGCTTTGTTCTTTCGATAATTTGCGAAAATTATTTTGATCTTTAAAAACTTTTGGATCGCCCAACAACTCGCTCAACTCATCATAGCGCTGTTTAATTTTTTTTAATTTGTCCAACATATTTTTCTCCAGCTCACCCTTTGGCTTCTTCTGCTAAAATAACCTTTTCATTATCTACAACTTCCATTCCCAGAGAGCCTTTTAAGGCAATTAGAGCAACTTCGAGCATTGATTCGTCAGGCTTTAGCGCGGTAATTTTTTGTAGCCATAGTCCGGGTTTGATAAACAATTTGACGATCGGATTATCTTTTTTCTTATCAGAAAGTTTTATCGCCTCGTAGGAAAGCCCGCCAATAACAGGAATAAAAGCAAAACGCAACAGACGTTCCAACAGGCTATCCGGTCTTCCTAAAAATATGAACACGAAAATTGAGACGAGCAAAACCGTGATGATAAAACTAGTGCCACAGCGAGGGTGATACGGTTCATATTGACTGGCGTTTGCCACAGTCAACTCTCGACCAGCTTCGAAAGCAAAAATACTTTGATGTTCAGCGCCGTGATAGCGGAAAATTCTTCTAATGTCTTTCCATAAAGTGATCAGGCTTAAATAGAGCAGAAAAATAATTATCCGGATGGTACCATCGACCACGTTGAACCAGAATCCTGATTTAGCACCCAACCAGTCTGTCAGAATTAGCGGCAAATAAAAAAATAAAGCCAAGCCAAAAATCAATGAGAAGGCAACAGTGCCAACGAGCATAAAATTGGACATGCCAGCTTTTTTATTTTTCTTTTTATTTTTTTCCTCCTCAGCAATGGCAATGTCGCCGGAAAAAGTCAATGCTTTTACACCCAGTGCCATTGATTCAATGAGAATCACAGCACCACGAATTATGGGTAATCCCCACAGCTTATGCCTCTTGGTAAAGGAAATAAAAGGCTTATTGTTCAGCACGATTTTCCCATCAGGTCGCCTGACAGCGACCGCTACCCGCTCTGGCGACCGCATCATCACGCCTTCAATAACCGCTTGTCCGCCAACACTAATTTTTTCTTCTTTAATCAAAATATATTCCTTGCCTATTTCCATAAATAAAAAACGGAATACGTTATTAAGACAAAGAAAATACGTATCCCGCTCAATGTTCTGTTAGTGCGCTAAGAATTAGCTATGTCTTTTTTATCTAAACCATACTTTTTCATGAATTTTTCCACACGCCCAGCAGAATCAATCAATTTCTGTTTGCCGGTGAAAAAAGGATGACAATTAGAGCAAATATCCAAACGCATATCTCCTTTTGTGGAACGCACCTGAAACGTGTTGCCACAGGCGCATGTTACCGTTCCCACTTCATATTTGGGATGAATTTTTTCTTTCAAAAGAATCGACCTCCTCGAACAAAATATTTACACCACCGAATAGAATTTAAGTGTAATACGAAACCTTCTCTACAGCAAATGCGGCTAAATATAACAATATTTTATCTGGAATGCAAGCAAAAAAATTTAATCTCTTCAGATTTTGCTTCAATAATTTTCGCTCTATACCCAAATTTCTAAAACCGATTTGGATTTCATCATGCTTATCAGTTTATTTCAAATTTTTATGGCATGAATTGACTGAGTCAATTCATGCAGTGACGCAGTCACTGCACTCCACAATTTTTCAGTGACTTGATGACTGTAGAATAACTTCATTTTAGAAATTTAGTTCTATATTTTATTAAACCAGCCTTTTCAAATAGTGGAAAATTTACTTGATAATTTGAAATATTTTTTGTATTTAGTCTTTCGCCAAAAAATAAAAAAGCAAAGGCTAACTGAACAGATAGTGGCAACTTTACTTTTAGTCAAGAAACAAATACGATAGCTAATTGATTAGGCCATATCAACCGAAAATTAAAAAAAATGTTTCAAATTTCGATATTAAACTTTCATATCCCCCATACAGCCTAATACACTATGCCCTATCTTCGGCACTTGAAAGCCAAGGAAAAAGCAGGTGATTAGTTGCAGGTCGAAATTGAAAACATAATTTTTTCTCCAAAAATTGCAAAGAGGTATTATGGAAAAAAGAACCACCTTCCCTTTGGTTTTCTGGATTGCTAATTCTATCGAGGTGCTGGAACGATTTGCTTATTATGGAATATACATGGGCTTTGGCATTTACATGGAATATCTTGGTTATAGCAAAGCGCAATTAGGCATGGTTCAAACTATATTTTTGCTTTTCTCTTACATGATCCCGGTGATATCCGGCACTTTTGCCGATAGGTTCGGCTTTAAAAAAGTACTGATCGTCTCTTATCTGGCGTATTTGCCATCAATTCTTTTGCTGATTTTGACAAAATCTTTTTCCGGTATTACACTGACTATGTTGAGCATTGGGCTAGCGGCAGGAATTTTCAAACCACTCATTTCTGGAACTGTGCGCGTGACAACAGACAGCAGTAATAAAACCCTTGGCTTTGGTATTTTTTATGCAATGGTCAATGTGGGCGCCTCGTTCGGACCGATAATTATGGGAAAACTGCGTGCCATCTCCTGGAATCACGCTTTTGTGGCCGCAGCGATTTCCATTGGTATTATGCTGGTGATTACCATTTTATTTTACCGAGAACCAAAACGGGAAATTAAAGGCAGCACGTTGAGCCAAAAATTCAAAGACATGGGCGTGGCGCTTTCTGATATGAAATTTTTGCTTTTCATTATTATTCTTGGTGTCTTCTTCTGGATTCCCTTCTGGGCTTTTTTTAATTTGGCCGCTATTTATGTTGACCGCAATTTAAATACAGCCATCCTCTTCCAAAACGTGAAAAGCATCTTTGGCGCTGGGGTAGCAAATTTTCTTTCCTACTCAGATGAAAATGGCATTAGAAAATTGCTTGGCGAAACCATTTCTCATTCCGGCTACATCATCATGATTTTTCAAGTGCTGGTTTCACGAATTGCAGAAAAATTTAAACCATTACCCACTTTCGTTTCAGGGCTTGTGATTGCCGCCATCGGCTACCTGGTATTGGCATTAGCAAAAATTGCCAGCCCAACATTGGTCTTTCTCGGCATCTTTTTATTTGCTGTTGGCGAGATGGTCTCCTCCCCGCGCATACAAGAATACATCACCTGGATTGCTCCCAAAGAAAAAGCCGGACTTTACATGGGATCAAATTTCCTCGCTATCGGCATCGGCGCCTTTAGCGGCATTATTTACACACCGCTTTACGGCTATTTCAGAGAGCTGAACCATCCGGAATATATTTGGTTCACGCTCGCTGCCCATCTGCTGTTAGCGATTCTGGCAATGTTTCTTTTTACCAAAAGTGTCGGTGAGTTCAAGGAATTACAGTCGTAAATTAATCGCACGAATGACAAGTCGAGCAATTCAAGCATGCACCACGACAGCTAAAAGAATCGTTGCCTCAAGCGTGAGGTCAACTACGCAAAATTAAAACTCGAAATATAGTCATGCTATGTAGCCAAAGGACTAAAGGCGCAGAGGCGAACGAGTCAAAAAGCTTAGTCACCTGCAGCACGATCGCTGATACTTTTTCATTTTTTTGCTCATTCAATGACAAAGGCGCGCCAAGCAATTTCTCGGTTCAAAGTGCTGCACCCTTAAATACTCCCCCTTGC
>CAZNDR010000114.1:9889-10171 GCA_964571835.1 uncultured Cytophagia bacterium
AAAGGACTAAAGGCGCAGAGGCGAACGAGTCAAAAAGCTTAGTCACCTGCAGCAGAATCGCTGATAGTTTTTATTTTTTTGCACATTCAAATACCAAGGTGAGCCAAGCAGTTTCTCAATTCAAAATGCTGCACCCTTCAATACTCTCCCTTGCTGCTTTTGGGTACGCACCACTAAAAATAGTAGTCACACAATTTGGTTTATTTTTAATGTTTGAGTTAAAATATGAAGTGAAACGAAGGCAAGATTATAAGATAAGAAACATTGAAGTTTAAAAGAGGG
>CAZNDR010000115.1:0-10144 GCA_964571835.1 uncultured Cytophagia bacterium
GTCTTGCCCTGATCGTGGTCTTTTCTTTCTTTATTTCCTGGATGATTGCCCTGCTAATCCGAACTCAGCAATCGGTACAACAGTCGGAAAAATTGGCGGCGATGGGGCAGATGGCTGCCTCGATGGCTCATGAAATCAGAAATCCGTTGGGCATCATCAAAGGCACGGCTGATGTATTAAAAGAAAAATTTGCTGCTCAAAAAGGATCAGACGATTTGTTCGATTATATTTCGGCGGAAGTCCAACGGTTGAATTATCTGGTCAACAATTTCCTTTCTTTTGCCAGAGAACCGAAGCTGAATTTTAAAGTTGCCAACATCAAAACGGTTATTGAAAAGGCAGTGGCTGCAATTGAACGGGAGGAGCATAATTTTAATATTTTAATCACCACCAATCTAACGAATGATCTGCCTGATTTTGCTTTTGATGAAAATGCGCTGCAACAGGTCCTTTTTAATTTATTGATTAACGCCCAGCAGGCATTTCAAAAGGACGGAATAATTGAGATAAGTTTAAATAAGATCAGCACTAAAAATAAAAAATTGGTCGAAATTACCATTGCTGATAATGGCCCGGGAATCGAAAGCGATTTGGCTAAAATATTTGAGCCCTTTTTTACCACCAAATCCACTGGCAGCGGCTTGGGCCTGGCTATTTCCAAACAAATTATTGAAAAACATGGCGGTCGAATTGAAGCGACTACCGTGAGGGGAGCGGGTTCAACTTTTAGAATTTATCTGCCGATGGGACATTCGATTGAATAACGCGGGATCAATTAGGAGCGAGCGATGAAAGGTAACATCTTAATAATTGATAATGAAAAACGCATGTGCCATGTCGTAAAAGCAGCGCTGGAGTTGGATAAACACTCGGTAGAGCTGGCGTTCGATGGCGAGGAAGGATTAAAAAAATTTCAACAAAAGGAATTTGATATCGTCATCACAGATTTGAAAATGCCGGGCATAGACGGTATCGGCGTATTGGAGGCGGTAAAGAAACAAGCACCGGCAGCCGAGGTGGTGTTGATGACCGCTTTTGCCTCGGCACAAACCGCAGTGGAAGCGATGCGCAAGGGTGCTTATGATTATCTCATTAAACCGTTTGACATGATCGAACTGAAACAGAAGGTCAAACAAATCTTAGAAAAACAATTATTGGCCAAGGAAAATATCGATTTAAAAGTTCGATTGCGGGATAAATTTTCGCTGGACAACATTATTGGTCAAAGTGAGTCGATGACCACAGTTTATCAGATGGTCGAAAAAGTTGCTCCCCGCGAAGCGACGGTGCTAATTCGAGGTGAAAGCGGCACCGGCAAAGAGCTGATCGCTCAGGCCATCCATCAAAATAGCCTACGCAGCCACGGGCCGTTTGTAGGCGTAAATTGCGCTGCCCTGACCGAAACACTGTTAGAGAGCGAACTATTCGGACATGAAAAAGGCGCCTTTACCGGAGCCGACAAACAGAAATTAGGCCGCTTTGAACTGGCAGCCGGCGGCACGATCTTTCTCGACGAGATTGGTGATGTGTCACCAGCCACTCAAGTTAAACTGCTGCGGGTGCTGCAAAACAAAGAAATCATGCGCGTGGGCGGCGAAAAGACCATTTCCGTTGATGTTCGCACCATCGCCGCCACCAATCGAGACCTTGAAATCAAAATGAAAGAAGGCACTTTTCGTGAAGATCTTTACTATCGCTTAAATGTGTTCCCAATTTTTCTTCCCCCGTTGCGCGAACGAAAAGAAGACATTCCCGATTTGATCAACCACTTTTTGCTTAAGCACAATCAACCGATCAATAAAATTGATCCCAAGGCAGTGAAGGCATTAATGAATTATGATTGGCCCGGCAATATTCGAGAATTGGAAAATATCATCGAAAGGACAACCATATTAGCAGGAGATGATTTGATTACGGTGGCTTTGCTGCCAGCACAAATTCTAGGTTCGGCAGCCACAGCTTCAAATGTATCTTTGGAAATACCGGATACGGGCATATCAATTAATCAGGTCGAATTGGATTTGATTAATAATGCCTTAAAAAAAGCCGGTGGCAATAAAAGCAAAGCAGCGCAACTGTTAGGAATTACCAGGCGGAAGTTATATTCGATGTTGGAGAGATTGAGCAGATAAGGCTATTCCCGTGCGAGTTCCTCAACAACATAGCTGTCTGCTTCCTTGACAATTGCAATGGCGTATTGGATGCCTTCTCTTAGTTGCTGATCAAATAATTGAGGATAATAATCTTGTTGGATTGATTGAAAAAATAAACCCTGTTCAATAAGTTCAAGGACCATCTAGACCGGAATTTGAGTTTCTCTTATGCAAGGTTTACCTCCACCAATATTTCTATTTATGGAGCTATTTTCAAACATATGGTGACTCCCAATAGCAATTTTGTTTATCAATCTACTAAAAAAATAAGTTAAGCAGAACGAATTTTATTTGGCGAAGACAAAACAACAGCTTTTAGAAATAAATCCCTTGCTGGATTGTGTGCAGCATCAGTTTGCTTTTATTAAATAGGAGCAATAGTAATTGACCAATAGAAAGTATCACCGTGATTTTATTACGCAACTAAAATTTTGGAAAGGTTGGACATGGCTCGTAAATTCATTTCTCTTTTTCTAATTCTGATATTCTTTTCTGGCTGCGCCCAAATTTTTCGAAAAGGACCTGAATACCAGACAAAAAAGAAAAAAGAGCTTATCAAAATTGCTCAGCAGAAAATCCAAAAATGCATAAAACAAAATATGTCCTCAGATTATCAAGGTCCAATTCCGGTGAACTCAAAAATCGATTCGATTTTTTTGAGTCTTGATTCGCTAAAATTAAATGTCTATTTCTCCAAACATTTTTCTTATCAGCCGTTCCGGCAGGATAACCTAAAGCTAATTTATGATTTATTCACCAAATATCTCGGCCCGAAATTCAGAAAATTTAAACTGACAATTTTCTCATTGCAAGAACCGATTGAGGCACTGGTGCCGAATTTTTATCGCTCCAATGTTTCTGATTATGATTTAAAGAGATTGCCGCAGATAACTGAAAGGTTTAATCCGCCTCTGATTCAAAATTTACATAAAAAACCGTGGCGGCCGACCAATGGTTTATTCAATCGGAATATTGCCCTTTGGCACAGCCACGGATTTTATTATAATCAGGAAAAGGATCGCTGGGAATGGCAACGTCCGCGCTTGTTTACCACCGTGGAAGATTTATTGCCCATGTCGTTCACCATTCCCTATCTGACGGTTATGCTGGAAAATGCCGGTGCTAATGTTTTTCTGCCCCGCGAGCGTTGCCTGGAGACACGCGAAATTGTGATCGACAATGATTCATCAGGAACATTCATCGGCGCTGGAGAATTTCGCGAATTTGCTAATGAAAAATGGCAACAGGGCGGGATCGGATTTGGTATTGGCAAGCCACCTTACCCGGCGAACCTGAATCCCTTTTTACAGGGAAGTCACCGCTCTTGTTTAGCCGACGATATGAGTACCTGTTCGGTCGAATGGATCCCGGATATTCCTGAAACAGGGAATTATGGCGTTTACATCTCTTATCATGATTCGACAGGAAATGTGCCAGACGCGCGCTATTCAGTTCTTCATCTAGGCGGAACCACCAATTTTTTGGTCAATCAACAAATGGGAGGCGGCACCTGGCTTTTTCTTGGCAAATTTAAATTTGCGAAAGGATTTCATCCAGAGACAGGCAAAGTTGTTCTCACCAACAAAAGCCGTTTTCCGGGAAAAATTGTCTCTGCTGACGCGGTGCGTTTTGGTGGTGGTATGGGAAATATTCTGCGCGGCGGCAGCGTGAGTGGTTACCCCCGTTTTGCCGAAGCAGCGCGCTATTACATGCAATACGCTGGTTGTCCCGACACCCTCGTTTACAACTTTCATGGCGATTCTTCCGATTATAAAGATGACTACAAATCCCGTCCTGAATATGTTAACTATTTGGTTGGAAATCCATTTGGCCCCAATAAAAAGCGGGATGCTGAAGGCTTGGGCATCCCCATCGACTTATCGCTGGCGTTTCACACTGATGCTGGCAGTGATACCAGTGATAGCACTATCGGCACGCTGCTGATTTACTCGATTGAAGATGCGGAATCATTGTCCGTTTTTCCAGACGGATTATCACGGTTGGCAAATCGAGATCTGGGCGACATTCTGCAGAGCCAAATTGTCAATGATATCCGTCTGAAATATCGGCCGGATTGGCGCCGCCGGGCATTGATGAACGCCGATTACAGCGAGGCGTATCGCCCTAATGTGCCCAGCTGTCTGCTGGAACTACTCTCCCATCAAAATTTCGGTGACATGATTTACGCCCTTTCGCCTCTGTTTCGTTTTGATGTCTCGCGAGCTATTTATAAAGCCATGCTGAAATTTCTTGCCACGCAAAATCGATTTGAGTACGTCGTACAACCGTTGCCGGTTTCTCATTTTTGCGCTTATTTTTCAGACTCGGCGGAAGTCACCCTCACTTGGCAGCCAGTAGCTGATCCGCTCGAACCTACTGCCTTGCCCACAAGCTATGTTGTCTATCTGAGGAAAGAAGACGGCGATTTCAACAATGGTAATCTGGTAAATTCAAACCAGCTCGTGATAGATCATCTTGAAAATGGCATTATTTATAGTTTTAAGGTGACTGCTGTGAATGGTGGCGGCGAAAGTTTCCCCAGCGAAATTCTTGCTGTTTGCTGGTTGGATAGTTGTTCATCGCCCGTTTTAATCGTCAATGGCTTTGACCGGCTATCACCGCCGGAGATTATTGTCCAGCCTAACTTCAAAGGATTCACTGATTTTCTCGATCCGGGTGTGGCGGATCACTTCGATTTCCATTTTACCGGTAGCCAATTCGAGTTTGATCAACACTCCCAATGGCGCACCAATGACGCGCCAGGATTTGGCGCCAGTCGGGCAAATTATGAGACGCAATTGCGGCTGGGCAATACTTTCGACTATCCTTTTGTCCATGGCTCGTCGATTAGAACCTGTGGTTATTCCTTCGTCAGTGTCAGTGATGAGGCGGTGATGGACAGCTTAATTTATTTGAAAAATTATCGAATGGTCGATCTGATTTTGGGGGAGGAAAAAACCCATCGATATCCGGAAGTGAAAAAACCTTACGGAGGCAATTTGGAAATTAATAGCAATTATCAGGTCTTCCCTGAAAAATTGCAACGCTGCTTAGCAGATTACCTTCAACAGGGCGGCAAATTATTTGTATCTGGAGCTTTTATTGGAAGTGATCTGCCCGACAAGCTAAAAGAGAAATCCAACCAGATCAATTTTGCACAAACCTGGCTAAAATTCGACTGGCAAACCGATCACGCCGCTGTTAATGGCGATTTGTTTTGTGTTGATTCGTTGTTTCTTCCTCGCTTTGAAACATTTCGCTTCAATACAGAAATGCGGTCAGACATCTATGCCGTAGAATCACCAGATGCCATCGATCCGAAACCAGGGGCAAAAACTATTTTGCGCTATTCGGAAAACCGATTTAGTGCTGGAACAGCCTATTTTGGCAATTATGCAGTGATCGCTTTTGGTTTTCCCTTTGAAACGATTATTGGAGAAGCTAATCGGGATCGCGTGATGAAAGCAGTGATTAGCAATTTTGAAACTCATTCGACTAAATGATCTGCCAATTTGAGCATAATGAAGAACCGCTTTCTTTTTGAGAGCTTGACAGGAAGTATTTTTTTAGAAATCTGCCAAAGAGTTGTTATACCTATTTGAGAAAGTGACGTTGCTAACAAGTTGACGGATTTTTCTCCACATGCTATTCATGGACATCGAGTTTTGCAGCTGAAACTTGAAAAAGCCGCAGCATGATTGATCGCTAAAGGCATGTTGATCATTCCCTCAATTTATGTCTCACGGGCTGGCAGTGGAATAGGATGGAAAGCCTGCACCTTTGGCAAACATGTACGCTGGAACTTATTCCTTTGCAAGGTAGTTATGTTTTCGTTTTCGTGATTTTTTTTCGGTGGTTGAAACGTTTGATTAATAATATGAATGACCAGTTGAAAAAAACCAAATGAACTGAAGGGCTAAAGCCTAAAGAATTGGTGGGGAAATTAAAAGATCTCCGTTCTAAAGAACCGGGCTATTCAATGTTCATGAATAGCTCCGCTATTTATGGCGGAGAAACTTATGAAATCCGAAATCACGTGGGCTTTAGCCCAATCTGTTTTTTGACTGGTCATTCATATTAATATTATTTCGAAGCAATGACCAGTGACAGTTATTTTCAATAACGAAACAAGCGAGTTATCATTAATAAAAGGAATTTGAATGAAGCTAAAATTTTTTTTGTGGACTGGATTTGCCGTGTTTTTTCTATTTTCATGTCAAAAAGAGGCTAAACAAGCTTTGCAAAGCCGCACGGCCGTTAACCTTCGTACAGTAATTGTCGAAGACGTTGCTCAAACGAGCTCTTACACTTATTTGAAGGTAAAAGAAGACGATCAAACATATTGGATGGCGGTCTCCAAAGGCGAAATCCAAACAGGCGATACGCTTTACTTTTCTGGCGCACTGGAGATGAAAAATTTCGTCAGCAAAGAGTTGAAAAAGACTTTTGATAAAATATATTTTGTACAAGATATTGGAAAAACGCCCATAGCAGCAATTCATCACCTGCCAGTTCCCACTTCGCATGGCAGAAATATTTCAGTTCCCAAAGAGGGCATTGCTATAGCACCCCTATCAGATGGGATTTCAATTGCCGCCCTCTACGCCAAACGGGAAAACTATGCCAACAAATTCATCAAGGTGCGAGGCCAGGTAACCAAATTCAACGCTAACATCCTGGGCAGGAACTGGGTCCATATTCAAGATGGCACCAGCGATTCGGGAAATTATGAGGTGACGATTACTACCGCCGACCAGGCGACCATGGGCGAGATGGTAACGTTTGAAGGAAAAGTCGCCTTAAATAAAGATTTTGGTGCTGGCTATTTTTATGAATTGATTGTGGAAGACGGCAAAAGGCTAGATGAATCGAAATAGTTTTTAAGGAAGAATGATTTGTGGCGCTGAATTCAATTAGCAATGACCATGGGCACCCATCAAAAATCAGCAAAAATTGCTGAAGGCAAAACGAAGATAATCTGGGCTGTCAAAGACAATCCCGATTTGATCATCATCGAAAATAAAAAAGACATCACTGCCTTTGACGATCCAAAATTTACCAAGCAGTTTGATTTGAAGGCACAATACGCTACGACGACCACCTGCACAGTTTTTGAGTTACTCAAAAAAGCCAGCATTCCAGTGGCCTATGAAAGAAAATTATCGCCAACTGAATTTTTAGCGCCACGTTGTGAAATGATTCCGCTGGAAGTAGTGGCCCGCCGCTATGCTGTTGGCAGTTATCTGAGAAGGCAGCCAAATTTTATTAAGCCGACTGGGGAGCCACCGTTTCGTTTCGAAAATTTGGTAGTGGAGTTTTTTCTCAAAACAACGAAAGGGCGCCTGATTGGCAAAAAGGGAAAAATATTGATTGAGGGTTTGAATCCGCAACAGGGTGAAGAAGATCCTTTGATTGCTAATCCCTATGAAAACGAATGGCGATTGAGGCACTCGAAAAAGCCACTGTCTGATCCTTCCGGCGATTTAAAAAAATCAGTCACAGCTAACGAGGTAGTCTCCGGAATCAAAACGACTAAACAAATGGCGGAAATTTTGAGACGAACTTTTTCGCAACTTGAAGAAAGCTGGTGGAAAGTTCACACTTTTCGATTGATCGACATGAAAGTTGAATTTGGCGTCACTCACGACGGCGAACTCAAAATTGCTGATGTGATTGATAATGATAGTTGGCGATTAAAAGATACAAATTGGAATGAGTTGAGCAAAGAAGCTTTTCGCCAAGGGGAGGATTTGAGCGAGGTGGAAAGAAAATACGGATTAGTTGCTTCGTTAGTGGAAAAGCTCTAAATGATTAGCAAAAATTAGGCTTCAGTTAACAGGCTGGTTTCTTCTGCCACCTAAATTTCTAAAATGAAGTTATTCTACAGTTATTAAGTCACTGAAAAATCATGGAGTGCAGTGACTGTTTCACTGCATGAATTGACCCAGTCAATTCACTCCATAAATATTTGAAATTAACAGGCAAGCAAGCTGAAATCCAAATCGGTTTTAGAAATTTAGGTGTTATTTAATGTCTGATCCAGCTAACTTTTAAAAATTTAATTGCCAGCAAAAATTAAAAATGCAATCATTAGCGAGCCCTGACTGGAGCAATGTTCAAAAATAGAATAAAGCTGCTTGAAAATTAGGTGCGCTCTTTTCACTTCAATATAGCAAGACAATATCGATGTTCACGAATACTGAAGCGATGACTAAAGAAAATAACAAATTAATTGGCAAAAGTCAAGCATATATTTTCCTGATAAAATAACTTAGAAAATTATTGAAAAGCCTGTTGTCCTTTTTGCGAATGGTATATAAAAATAGCAGCAATGAATAGCTACCAACGTGTCTGTCGAATTTGAAAATCCATAAATGAGTTTTGTCTGCAGTGCAATGATCAAGAATTCAAGTGCTGGATTAAGAGGATGATGATTGCCATTTATTTATTTGGATTTTGCAAGCTATTTGCCCCTAACATTGGAGCTAACTAAAGACGCTTAAACGATCCGCTAGCATAATTGGTCGTTGCTATATTTTAAAATACTTCTTTCGAGAACTGTAGGTAAACTTTTCCTTGTTTTAATTTATGAGATTATTTAGACCTTATTATAAAAGCGCACGGTTGATTATTTTGTCGTTTAATTTTATTTTTACATTTATCGCCAAGCGTTCATGGATTCTAAAAAATGGAGCAAAGCACCTATTGTATCTTTAATCCTGCAAAGCCGAGAAAAGCAATAGACATTAATCCAGCCATGATAAAGGCGATGGGAACGCCCCTCAAGGGTTTCGGGATTGGAGCTAATTCTAATTTTTCGCGGATGCCAGCCATTAACAATAAAGCCAAGGTAAATCCGACGCCAGCCGCGAAGCCATGGAAGATGCTTTCGATGAAATTAAAATTGCTGCTGACATTTAAAATGGCAACCGCCAAAATAATACAATTGGTCGTTATCAAAGGAAGATAAATTCCTAATGATTTGTAGAGAGCTGGGCTCAATTTTTGAATCACCATTTCCACAAATTGTACTAAAGCAGCAATGACCAGAATAAAAACAATGGTAGTCAAATAGGTCAAATCTGGCGGCTGTTCAGCGGAAAAAATTAGGTAAAAAATATTGGCCGAGCTTGGTTTTAGAACAAACTCGTTGATCGTCCAGGTAGCCATTGATGCCATCACTAAAACAAAGATAACCGCCATGCCCATGCCTAAAGCGGAATCCATATTTTTCGAAACACCCAGGTACGGGCAGGTCCCGAGAAATCGTGAAAACACAAAATTGTTGATAAAAATAGATGAGATGATGATGATAAAAAGACTTTGTAGTTCCATTTTTTTTCTTCACTTTCATAAATTAGATTAGCTGCTCCGTTTTATTTCTAACCAATTGAAAAAGCCAATGAATAATCCCAGTGTAATAAATGCACCTGGTGCTAAAATTAAAATCAACATCGGTTCAAAATTAGCACCAAAAATTGGAATTCCAGCCAGTGTGCCAGAGCCAAATAATTCTCTCACGACAGCAATCATGGTCAAGGCAAAGGTGAAACCTAATCCCATCCCTATGCCATCAACTGCCGACAGATAGACATTATTTTTGCCAGCAAAAGCTTCAGCTCGGCCCAGGATAATACAATTGACCACAATGAGCGGTACGAAAATTCCCAGCGCTTTATGCAGCGCCGGTGCAAAAGCTGCCATGACTAAATCGGTTATCGTAACAAAAGTGGCAATGATGACAATGTAAATAGGAATTCTAATCTTATTGGGAACGCCTTTGCGAATTAAAGAGACGATAGAATTGGAACAGAATAAAACAAAGGTCGCAGCTGCTCCCATGCCAATGGCGTTTTGAAGGGAGTTTGATGTCGCCAAGGTCGGGCATAAACCCAGCAAAATTCTAAAGACTGGATTTTCTTTATAAAAACCTTTTATAAATTCTTTGGTGACTGACATATTCAAATCCTTTTTTCGTTTAATTCGTTATT
>CAZNDR010000116.1:0-10127 GCA_964571835.1 uncultured Cytophagia bacterium
AGGGAGGGGGTCTCTGTTTGGGGAATCAGCTTTAAATATTAAAAAATGAAATTCAGACAATAACGCTGCACTAAATTCAAAGCTAAACCAGAAATACTGCAAGATCGCGAACAATTCATCTTTAATGGAGGCAAGAAATGTTAAAAAAGTTATTGTTACTTTCCGGTTTGATTTTTTTATTTGCTGGATTTTCAATCGCTCAAGACTATCCTATTCTGTGGGAAGATCATTTTGAAGATGATGATCTTCATGCCTTGCACAACGTTGGCTGGATCTACTACCCGGAGAATGATGTCGCTGGGCAGGTTGTCCAACAGCGGGACGGGGCACTATTTGTTGAAGCAGGATCGTATGGCGGCTTAGTTGGTGTTGGTTTGATCGAAACCAACGGCATTCCCCAAATTACCTGGGATGCAGATCTTAATCCTTCTCCCGGCACAGTAGATTCACTTTTATTTGATATGTGGGGTGATCCGAATCAAGAATTGACCTTCCAGATAAACTTTGCCCGCTTTACCACCTCTAATTTTTTTGTCGGAACACGGATGCCTCTTGATTCGAGTCGCGGCGATTCCAATCCCACCGACGCCCCAGCTTATGCGCTGGTCTTGAGTCCGCTGCAAGATATGATCATTTGTGGCAAGTACGAAGGTCCGATGGCAGCGTTAGCGCCGGATACCTGGACCTATTTTCATCAAGGGGCGGCGTTCGATTTTGACCTGGAAGTATATTACTGGGTAAAATGGTATCTCAAAGACGGTGATATCAAAGGCAAAATTTGGGAAGGCGAGTTAACAGATGAACCAGCGCAATGGCTTTTTGAAGTGGTCGATCCCAATCCTCGAGTGCAGGGGAAATTCACCATGTTTGCTGCCATGGGCGCACCGCCTGCTCCGGGCGCTGGCGATCAGTTCTATCTTGACGATATCGTCATGAGAGCGACCGCCGCGACTTCAGTTGAGAAGAAAACATCCCTCACGGCGCAAGATTTTAGCCTCAGTCAAAATTTTCCTAATCCTTTTAATCCAACCACCACTATTGCTTTTTCCCTGAACAAAAAAGCGCCAGCCAAACTGGTGGTTTACAACACAATGGGGCAGGTAATCAGAACGCTGGTCGACGACGATCTAAATGCTGGTTCACATCAAGTCGTCTGGGATGGTTTGGATGATATGCACAATGCTGCGAGCAGCGGCTTATATTTCTACCAATTGATCAGTAATGGTCAAAGTCAGACCAGACGATTAGTGCTGATGAAGTAGGACATTAAGCTTGTCATGAATTTAGTGCTTTCTTAATCATCAAAATACAAACAATAAAATTCGCGAGATGAAGAATCTGGCTTGCCAAAGAGCCAGATTCTTTATTAAAAGCAGTAACGATTATTCCTACTGACAACAGAAACTCGAGCTGAGCCCATTCATTCAATCAACAGCAAAAGAATGCTGCTCTTTTATTTTAAAAAAACTTAACTGCCGCTTTAGTTGATTCATTACTTATTAACCATTTTCGCATCGATTGCAGATAGTGGATACAATAATGCTAAACCAGAGCGCACCAATCCGCTGGCTAATATTCATGTCGATAATCAATGTGCTGATTACTACTTCCAAGGCGCAACAGCTCGAGGTTGATGA
Organism: uncultured Cytophagia bacterium; assembly: GCA_964571835.1. GTDB lineage: Bacteria > Zhuqueibacterota > Zhuqueibacteria > Thermofontimicrobiales > Thermofontimicrobiaceae > CAZNDR01. Next base: position 1,638 of record CAZNDR010000116.1, read on the forward strand.
AACAAAGGCTAAACAGCGATCAGGCGAATATAAAGGCTGGTCCTTAGGCAGGCCGCCACAGTTTAGCGCTAGTCTCGGGAAGAAAAGCCAGGAAGTTCAAGGAAATGATAAATATCTCAGAAAAGGACTGCACAGCGGGAATTTAGTGGAAACATCCTTTTTAAATCGGGGACAGCTTTCCGATGGCTATCATGGCTCCGGCTTTCCCATGAACTGGCCCCGAGGCGAAGGAGTTGCCTATGGTTTCTTGTTTGATTTTTTTGTCGCCGGTGAAGTCGTTTCAGCCAACGGCGACACCATTCATATTGTGTCAGATTGTTTCAAACGAAGCGAAAAAGAGTTAGCTCCAGATGGCAGCCACTGGTATTTCTGGGAACCGTTGCCCGGCTATTTTAATGATAAACATACGACTTCATCTGATTATTACATTAGTGGGATCAGCGAGGATGTGGGGTCAGACGGATATCCCAATACCCATGATGAAGGCGAAGGCAATAACAGTCTGGATGGCGGTGAAGATTTTAACAGTAATGGTGTGCTCGATCTGGAAATGATAAATATCCTTGAATATCCGGCAATGAGCCATGCCCGAGAAACCTGGCCCGCCTATTGGCCAGCCAAAAGCTATCCGGGTGATGATCGCTCCGAAGGCGATAAAAGACCTGGCGTCCGTGCCGGTAGGTGGAATGGAGAATTTGGTGCTTACGTGCGCGGCGATCAGGAATCCTATTATGTCATGGACGATCGAGAAAATGATGAGTTTCTTTATTTTCCCTTTGAAGATAGCTTGAGCAAACTGGCCTGGCCTGAGGGGCGGCGAGGACTCGGCATTACGGTGGAAGTGAGGAACTACCAATGGAATCATCCCCTAGCAGAAGATATTATTATCAGTCGTTACAATATCATCAATTACGGCAAAAAAATTGAAAGAGCAATTGTCGGCATGTATTCCGATGTAGACGTCGGCGGCAGTCTCAGCAATGACGATGCAAACTATGACACCATTGACGATATTACCTATGTCTGGGAAAAAAGTGGCTTGGCAAACAACGGCAGACCAACTGGCTTTTTTGGTTTTGCCTTCCTGGAAAGTCCCGGTCTTAACGACAATCAAAAAGATGACGACGACGATGGCATGATTGATGAGACACAGACCAATAATATCGATGAAGATGGTGATTGGCGCATCTGGGAGGACAGCAATAATAATGGCATTTATGATAATGAGGATTTGAATTTCAATGGCGAATTGGATGCCAATGAAGATGCAAATAAGAACGGCAAGTTAGATATCGAGCCCATCAATGATGATGTCGGTTCTGATGGCATTGGCCCCGGCGATGAAGGTTATCCCGGTCCTGATCCAGATGACACCGAGGCAAATGGGCTACGAGATGACGGCGAGCCGAATTTTGGCAGAACTGATAATGATGAGATTGATCAGGTCGGATTGACCTCCTGGTACTTGAAAGATGTCGATGATCGAATGGCAGCCGATGAGCAATATTGGAAAATCGAACTGCTGCCCAACACTTTTGCCATTGATGATAATTATGCCAGAGATGTCGCATTCAGTTATGGCAGCGGCTTTATTCCGCTCGTTCCAGGTAGAGAAAATTTTCAGCGTTATGCTATTGCTTGTCTGTTCGGCAAGGATGAATATGATATCTTTCGCAATAAGCGAACTATGCAAAAAATTTATGATCTGGATTATAGTTTTACCAAGCCGCCACGCAAGCCTATTTTGAAGGCAATCGCCGGCGATCATCGGGTCGTTTTGCTCTGGGATAATGGTGCTGAAAAATCGAGGGATCCCATTTACGGCGACGATTTTGAAGCTTATAAAATTTATCGCAGTACTGAACCATACTGGAATGAAATTAAGACCATTTCCGATGCTTGGGGCAATCCCTTGCTTTATGAGCCGCTTGCCATTTTCGATCTCAATAATGGGCTCAAAGGACCTCACCCAGTCGAATATGGCGTGGAAGGTGAAGGTTACGGTGTACTTCAGGATATGGGCAGAGACACTGGCTTAAAGCATTCGTATGCGGACACAACAGTGACCAATGGCAGAACCTATTACTATTCAGTGGTGTCTATGGACAGGGGATATGATGTTGATTTCCCAGCCCGTGGACTTTCTGATCGCGAAGGGCTGGCACCAATTTTTCCTTCTGAGTGCTCTGCCGTCATCCAAACCGATGCTTTAGGCAGGCCGACTTTTATCGACAAAAATTGTGCTGTGGTTACGCCAGTCGAAACGGCCGCCGGCTACCAAGTGCCTCATCTCAAAAATGAAATTAAGCATAGCGCGGGTTTTGGCAACGGCAGCATCAAAGTTGAAATTATTATCGATTCAGAGGTGATGAGCGATCACACTTACCAGGTGGCTTTTATCGATGATGGGTCATTTGATGACATTAACGTTACAGAGGCTGAGCAGCGGAAATATACCGGAAAAACCCGGGGTGCTTATCTGATAGACAAAACATCAGCCGACGATACTTTGATGAACTTTTATAACTTAAGCAACAATGTCGTCTCCGATTTTATATTTGATGGATTTCGTTTGTCGGTAGCCAACAGCAATAGCATCCATGTAACTTCTGCTAAGTGGATTATAGGAAATTCGAATATCCAGTTGATGGCTGCACAGGATGATGATATTTTTACCGGCGTGCCGCGGGACTATGAAATCAGAATACTTGATTTTGGCGCCGACACTTCTTACGCATTATTTGCCTATCAAAAGAAGGTAACCAATTTCCAAGTGTGGGACGTAACTGATCCAAACAACCCCTTTAAATTAGCCTTTGAATGGATAGAAGGCGCCAAGCCTGATTCTCTCAAAGGATTATTCGCCACCAACGAACAAATCACCATAAGAGAAAAACCAAAAGCAGGAATCTTTGGCGGCGTTTCTTATGAGAAAAAATTGTGGCACTTTGTGTTCGGCACTAATTTCGATTTAGATTCAAGTTTTAATCAGTTAATTATGCCTGCGAAAGGAGATATTTTCAAAATCACTGCCAACAAGCCACTGGATCGTTATGATAAGTTCGAATTTACGATGACGGGAAATAAATATTCCAGTGCAAATGCGAAAAGTGATTTGGATAAAATTTTTGTCGTTCCTGATCCCTATGTTGCAGCCAGTACACTCGAGCCACGTTTGATCAGGCAAACTGGCAGAGGCCAGCGCCGGGTGGATTTTGTCAATTTGCCACCAAAGTGCACAATAAGCATTTTTGCTATGAGCGGCCATCTGGTTCAGGAAATTGAACATGATTCGCCCCTCGAGAATGGACGGGAGCCCTGGGATATGAGAACCAAAGATGGGCTGGAAGTCGCCTTCGGAGTGTATATCTTTCATGTCGACGCTCCGGGTATCGGAGAAAAAATTGGCAGATTTGCCATTATAAAATAGTGCGAAATTATAAGGTTTAAGATCTGCGGGAGCTTTTTGAGAAAAACAATGAAAATAAATTCTTTAATTTTTATAATGTTGATTCTGCTTTTCTTTTTAATTTCTTGTTCAGGAAAACAAGAAATCGCTATTGAACGGTACTACGATTATGATTTTAATTTTCCTCTGGAAGATTCGACAAGAGTCGAAAAGGAAACAGACCAGTATGTTATGCACTATGTAACCTTCCGCAGTTTTCATGATGCTGTGGTGACAGGATTATTGACCATTCCTAAAAATGTCCCCATCCCGGCGCCGGTGGTCATATTCCTTCACGGAATCGGTGATTTTAAGGACAGGGATTATATGGAGCTTGGACAGCAATATCTGGTTGATAGCAGCTATGCTGTTTTCCGTATTGACATTGCCAACCACGGCGACCGGAAAACTCGTGATTACGAATATGATTTTGTCAAAGGCTATCGTTATTGGACGCGAGATGTTTTGGCACAAACGGTATTCGATCTACGCCGCTCCATTGATTTTCTCAAGACCAGGCCAGAGATCGATAGTTTGCGTATCGGCTTTTTTGGCATCAGCTTAGGCGGTATGATCGGCACGGTTTTTTGCGGCATCGATAAGAGAGTGAAAGTGCCAGTTATTGCCCTGGCTGGCGGCGGATTACATTTTGTTTTTAAATTGAAAGCGTTATCCGAAGAAAGTAAAATATATTTCAGTTTTATCGATCCGCTCAATTTTGTAAACAAAATATCACCACGGCCGCTGCTCATGCTTAATGCCTCCGCAGATGAAATCGTGCCGCCGCTGACGACAAAGCTATTATTCAGCAAAGCCGGCCAGCCAAAGAAAATAGTCTGGTATCCGACAACTCATCGTCGTGTGCCGCCTGGCGAAGTGTATCCCGAAGCAATTCGTTGGTTTAAAAGATATTTGTAGCTATTCTTTGAGCTAAAAATTAGAGTGATTAAATAGGGCTTTAATGTTATTAACAGAAGAAGTTAATATCAACCACCATTATTCCAACCGCTTTGCCAAGGGTTGATATAAGGAAAATTTATTGGATAATTTTTAAGAGGATGTCATGAAAAGATTACTAAAAATAATTTTCATTTTATTGATTCTGCTGATTTTTTTGCTGGTGATATTTTGGGGCCGCTTTTATGGCTCGTATGCTCTATTTCAGATGGTCAGCAAATTTACCGAGGTGGTTAATACGGGTTGCGCTGAGCTGAATCTGCAGGTCTCTGGCAGCTGGGGAAAAGCTGAAAAACCCGATTCTTTGATGGCCACGGTGCACTACAAAAAGGATCATTTTTTCTTAACCAAGGTTCGCCTGAATGATAACCAATTTGTCATTTCCAGTGAAAATGAAAATACTCAGGTTGAAATTCTGAAAAATAATTTGCTCATTAAGGGGAGCGGAGAGGCGAAACACGATTTCGATATTCTTTTGTTGGTTGGTGAAATTTTAGCCAACCATCCCCAGTTGAAACCAATTTTATCGTTAGGCTGGCCCAAGAAAATGTCTATTTCAACCTTGGCTTTTTTTAAAGCTGATTTTAGAAAGGAGCTTTATCTAAATCAGGAATACCGGGTTATTGAATTGCCAGAGAGTTGGCTAAAGAAAAAAATTGCCATTTGGCATCGCGACAATCAAAAAGAAATTCGAATTGTCTCTTTAGAAGGCAAAAATCCGGTTAGCCTGCACATGGCATTGGCAAAACTTCCCGTCGAGCAAGCGGCATTTGTGGTAAAAGCGACCCAGCGAATCGATGTGCCGCGAAGTGAATTGAATGCGGCGATCCATCGCGGCACCGTTCGGGCTGCTGGAATTATGTTAGAAAATATGATGGTTCCTAAAGCCGATAGGATTAATCAGCAATGGGGCAAAGGCAAGCTGACTTTTCTCGAAGGAAATAGAGTGCTGATCGCACAAGGCACACATCGGGAGATTGGCCAAGCCCATGGCGCATTGCTGAAAAATGAGGTACGTAAAATGGTTGATGCTACACTTTACACGATTGGCTGGGCGTACACCATGGAGCGAGGCCGCTGGTTCATTAATGATCTGCGCGCTGCTTACAAACGTCTCCAACCATTCGTCCCGCAAAAATATCAGGAAGAGATGATAGGCCTGGCTGAAACCTCTGGTATTAGCCTTGAAGAAATTCAATTAACCAATGTCTTCCCAGAGATGTTTCACTGTTCCGGATTTGCCCTGTGGGGAAAAGCAACTGAAGATGGTGTCTTGTATCACGGACGGGTTTTGGATTATATGACAGAGATCGGTTTGCAGTATCATGCTGTGGTCTTTATTTTCAAGCCTGAGAGAAGTTTTGCTTTTGCCAATATCGGCTATAGCGGATTCATTGGGTCGGTTTCAGGAATGAATGATCAACAGATCGCCATTGGCGAAATGGGCGGCAGGGGAGAAGGTGAATGGGACGGTTTGCCCATGGCGTTTTTAGTGCGGGAAGGATTGGAAAAAGCGAATTCTCTGGCTCAAGCGCTCACTATTTTTAAGGATACGCCCCGCACCTGTGAATATTATTATGTGATTTCTGATGGCAAAATTCCCGATGCGCGAGGCTTGGCAACCGATCCGCAACGGTTTGAATTGATTGAGCCCAACAAAGCTCATCCTTTGCTGCCTCATCCTTTTGCTGATGCGGTGCTCATGTCGGCCGGCGACCGCTACGAAAAACTGGCTGAGCGGGTGCGGGAAAATTATGGCAAAATAAATCAAGAAAAAGCCATTCATTTGATGGATCGACCGGTGGCGATGAAAAGCAATTTGCATGATGTCCTGTTCGCTCCGCAACTTTTAGAATTTTGGGTGGCAAATGCCGGCTCGCACACGCCAGCATGCAATGAACCTTATTATCATTATAATTTGCAGAAACTATTAGCGCTGCTGGAAAAGTAGAGCAAAGATATTTTTTTGTGCCCTTGATTGGCTCACTTAGAAAAAAGACGCGAGCGAATCAGGATAAGTTCAGAATTTTGGTTCGGCGAGTTATAGTTGGCTAAGGAATATTAGCTAGGACAGATCTATTGATGCTGTCAGTAATTCGATCATGAGCATAAAAAGAAACCGATAGCTAATGAAATCAGGTCCCATTTTGTACAAAATAATCATCTGGCTGGTCTCGATGGCGGCAGCATTAATAGCTATGTTGTACTTTCTTTATATCCTGCCGTTCTGGGGAATTCCTTTTAATGCTCAGCGTCATACGAATGTGCCCATTACGCCAGCCTGGGCTTTGGAATGTTGGCTGTGGGAAGATGATGCTAACACAGCGGATCGAGTGGATGAGTTGCTCAGTGGCTACGAAAAATACGATATACCAGTAAGAACAATATTGCTCGATAGCCCCTGGAGCACCCGCTATAATGATTTTATAGTCGATGAAAACCGCTATCCCAATCCGCAGGAATGGTTCAAGAAGCTTGAAGATAAAAAATACCGCGTTGTGTTGTGGATGACGTGTATGGTCAACAGCAACAACAAAGATACGGCGATTAAAAACGCTGAAGATTGGTTTAGCCTAGCAAAACAAAACGGCTATCTCGTTGGTGATGGCTATCAAGTCAATTGGTGGAAGGGCACCGGCGGATTTATTGATTATTCCAATCCACAGGCTATGAATTGGTGGCGCGGCTTGCAGCAGCCAATTTTTGACCTGAGCCTTGATGGTTGGAAATTAGATGGCACAGCAACATTTTTCTCGAGCAAATTTGTTAATGTTCCAGTACCATATCAAAAGACATTCGAGGGATGGAAAACGACGCGCAGCTACATGGATTTGTACTACCGTGAAGAATATGAGCATGGGAAAAAGTTGAATCCAGAGTTTATTACTTTGGCGCGTTCCATCGATCGGCCTTATGCGCACCCTGAAGGATTTGCTCCGCTCGATGCAGCGCCAGTGACCTGGGTCGGCGATCAGAAACACACCTGGAAATCAAGAAAATGGGAAACCAATTCCAGCAAGGATTTAATGGCTGAAGGGATCGGTGGCATTGAAAATGCGCTGCGTGACATTTTATTAGCAGCCAAAAAAGGCTATTGTATTATTGGCTCGGATGTCGGCGGTTTCAGTGGAGCGGAAATCCCGCCTCGGCTTTATATTCGTTGGGCGCAATTTTCTTGCTTCTGCGGTTTGTTTCTGAATGGCGGCCATGGTGAGCGAGCACTATGGAAGCGCAGTCAACAGGAATTGGAAATCATCCGTAAATTTTCCTGGCTTCACACTGAGCTAATTCCTTATATTTATAGCCACATGGTAGATTGTCACCAAGACGGCAAACCTTTGATGCGGCCAGTTCGAGGCAAATATCACTATCTGTTCGGCAACGATTTGCTGGTTGCACCAATTTATCAGGACACGCTAGCCAACTCGGTTACCTTGCCATCAGGACAATGGCGCTATTTTTTCGATGATAAAGAGGTGATAGCAGGACCTATTTCGTTTTCTAAAAATTATCCCTTGCACGAATTTCCAGTTTACATCAGGGAAGGCGCCATCATCCCATTGAATATTACGCGGTCTTACACCGGTTTGGGAGACGAACAGTCAACTGGTTATTTGACATTTTTAATTTATCCGCACGGCAAAAATCAATTTACTGTTTACCAGCCACCGGATCAGCACGTAACAATCATCGCAGTAGAGCAAGAGAGCGAAAAAATAGAGATTCATTTAGTCGGCAAAAAAAAATCTCATATTTTATGCCTCAACTTGCCTACCTCTCCGGCTGCCATATTTTTAGATGATAAGAAATTAATTGAGCCCTGCGATTATCGCTTTGATCCAGTAAAAAATAAATTGTGGATCAAAACAGATGAATATGTGGAAGGTCATTATGCTATTTTATTAGCTAAATAAAACACTTGATGTTTTCGTTTGATTTATTTATATTTTTTTTGCCTAAAAATCTGCTCTGCATTTCAGGGACGGGTAATCTTTGTTACCTGATATCGAAAAGCGAAAAACTAAATCTTTTAATATGAATGACCAGTTGAAAAAAACCAAATGAAATGAAGGGCTAAAGCCTAA
>CAZNDR010000117.1:0-6860 GCA_964571835.1 uncultured Cytophagia bacterium
GGCTCCAGCGCTATTGTCACAGCCACCGTAAAAGCCTTAATGAAATTTTACAATGTCACTATTCCATTAGATATTTTGCCCAATGTCGTGTTGGCAGCAGAGACAGATGAACTTGGAATTAGCGCTGGTCTTCAGGATCGGGTAATTCAGGCTTATGAAGGCTGCGTTTATATGGATTTTGATAAACAGATAATTGAAAAAACCAAAGCTGGGAAGTACGAGCGGATCAATCCTGAATTACTCCCCAAGTTGTACATTGCTTACAAAACCGATTTGGGCAAAATTTCGGGAAAGGTGTTGAGCGATATTCGCTCACGATTTTTGCAAGGTGACTCGTTTGTCATTGAAAAATTGAATCAGATAGCCGAATGCGCTGTATATGGAAAACAAGCTATTTTAGAAAAAGATTACAAAAAATTGGATAAATTGATCAATAAAAATTTTGATCTGCGAAAAGAAATCATGAACATCAGCGAAAGTAATATGGAGCTAATACGAACGGCACGAAACTGTGGTGCCTCAGCCAAATTTACCGGTTCTGGTGGATCGATCATTGGCACTTATGCAGATGATGAGATGTTGACCAAACTTATTGTTGAACTGAAAAAGCTAAAAGCACGCGTTATAAAACCCTATATTATTTAAGGAGCAGGGATAGATGATAAAAAAAGCAATCATTCCGGCAGCAGGCTTGGGTACTCGCTTTTTGCCGGCGACCAAAGCACAGCCAAAAGAGATGTTGCCCATTATCGATACGCCGACTATTCAATACGTGGTTCAAGAGGCAGTCGATTCGGGAATTGAAGATATTCTTATCATTTCTGGAAAAGGCAAACGGGCTATTGAAGATCATTTTGATCGAAATTTTGAATTAGAAATAATGCTGGAAAATAAAAACAATGGCGGTGTGCTCAATGAAATTCGCCGCATTTCAGATATGGCGAATATTCATTTTATCCGGCAAAAAGAGATGAAAGGTCTGGGAGATGCCATTTATCATGCTCGCTTGCACACTGGCGACGAGCCTTTTGCCGTATTGTTGGGTGATACTGTGCTCGATTCGGTAATTCCAGTGACGCAGCAATTAGCTGATATCTACAACCAATTTCAAAAGTCCATTCTTGGCGTGGAGATTGTTCCCATGGAAAAAGTCGATCGCTATGGCATCGTCGGCGGGGAAAAAATCAGTGATAGCATAATGGAAGTTACCAATTTGGTGGAAAAACCCAATGCTGAAAAAGCTCCATCAAACTTAGCCATCGCCGGCCGGTATATTTTAACCCCAGAAATTTTTAAAGCAATAGAGCAAACGCCTCCAGGCAAAAATAATGAGATTCAGTTGACTGATGCCTTGAAAATTCTGCTCAAACGGCAAAATATCTATTCCTACACGATTGAAGGAAGACGATATGACATTGGCAGCAAAATAGATTATTTGAAAACAACAGTCGAATTTGGCTTGAAGAGAAAAGAATTTTCCAAGGAATTTGAAATCTTTTTGTATGAGCTACTAAAAACAAAAAGATTGGCTAGCAAAAAATAAAAAAAATATTTGGCAAAGAACAGCTGCGCATCACGATTCATGTTTTTTTATCAATGCTGATGGCCAACGTTTTCGGTTGCCGCTAAGGCATAAAAATATTATCATTGTTCAATGGAGGAGTTAGGTTTGACAATTTCCAATAAATTATCGCTTGATGAAAATCGTTTTTTCGATCCGGAGCCCACAATACGGACTTTAGCAAAGGAGCTGTATGATGGCGTAAAAGGTTTACCTATCGTTAGCCCACATGGACACGTTGATCCAAAAATCTTAGCTGACAATTCACCTTTTCCAGATCCCACTGAAATGATCTTGATTCCAGATCATTATATTTTTCGCATGCTGTATTCGCAGGGCATTACATTACAATCTCTGGGAATCCCAACCAAAAACGGCAGCGCTGTAGAAAGTGATCATCGAAAAATATGGCAACTTTTCGCCGACAATTTTCATCTTTTTTACGGCACGCCAACCTGGGCCTGGCTAAATTATGAGTTTGCCTTTGTTTTTGATATCAAAGAAAAATTGAACAAAGAATCGGCGTTGAGAATTTATGATCAAATAAATGAAAAATTGAAGTCGCTTGAGTTTTTGCCCCGCGCTTTATTTGATCGATTTAATATTGAAGTTTTGACCACTACAGAAGGCGCAGATGACGATTTGCGCTATCACAAAAAAATTAGAGAATCAGGTTGGGGAGGTAAAGTAATTTCTTGTTTTCGCCCGGATGCGGTAATTAATATCACCACCAAAGAATGGAAAGAAAAAATTAATGTGCTCAGTGACCAATGCCGCTTTGAAATAAATAGCTATGCCGCTTTTATCAAGGCTATTGAAAACAGGCGAGAATATTTTAAATCGCTGGGTGCTGTTTCTACCGATCAAGGAATTTTAAATCCCTATACGACAAAGTTAAGTCAAGTTGAGGCAGAAAAAATATTTCAAAAAGCTTTACAAGGAAAAGCTGATAAAAGCGATGAGGCTTTGTTCACTGCCAATATGCTAATGGAAATGGCGCGCATGAGCACTGAAGATGGCTTGGTAATGCAAATTCACCCTGGTTCTTTTCGTAACCACAATCAATTAATTTTTGATAAATTTGGCCCAGACAAAGGCGGCGATATTCCTGTTCAGACTGAATTCACCAGAAATTTGCATGCGCTTTTGAACAAATATGGAAATGATCCTCGATTGTCGCTCATTATTTTTACGCTGGATGAGGATGTTTACGCCAGAGAATTAGCGCCGTTAGCTGGTCATTATCCAGCATTGAAATTAGGTCCTGCTTGGTGGTTTCATGATAGCATCGAAGGTATGACCCGTTATCGCCAGCGCGTAACTGAAACCGCCGGCATTTATAACACAGTTGGTTTTAATGATGACACACGCGCTTTCGCCTCTATTCCTGCTCGACATGATTTAGCGCGTCGCATTGATTGCAACTTTATTGCCAGATTAGTTGCTCGGCATATCGTGGATATGGAAGAAGCGAGAATTATGAGTCATGCGTTAGCTTATGATCTAGTGAAAACAGCCTATAAATTGTAGTTCACGTTTCGGCTCAGCGAATAGAAATCAAAGTTGCACGGTAATTAAGAGGTGGCTTTAGCTTGGAGTTGGTGCAGAATAATATGGTTTCTCGACATTTTAAATTGGCAATTATTAGCCTGTTGAATATGTTTTTCTTAGCTTGGTTCGCCAATAGTTATTCCCAGGAATTGACTACTGATGAAAAAATTGTATTGGCAAATTTGGACAGCGCGTTAGCCAGCGGCACATACAAAGCGATGCCAGCCGATGCCTGGTTATTCTATCGCAGCAGCGATGAAGCGAATAATCGCAAAGCTGACGCGATATTAAACCGGTTCATTTCGCTGCAGGACAGTCATGCTAAATCAAAAACCTTTGGGCAATGGCCATGGGCTGAAGGCGGAGAGATTGGCGATCTGAATGTGGCATTATTTCGAGCTCATGATATGTTCCGCAATTTGTGGGAGCAGCAAAGCAAAATGTCAGCCTCCACACGAGCCAATTATATTAGATCCTGTCAGAGATTGTTGGAGGCTGCCAAACAGCGCTGGAACACTGAAGTTTTTGACATCGGCAGAGATTTTGTCGCCTACAGCAATATCTTTGTCCTCTGGATTCAAACCTTAACCTTAGCTGGCGACCGCTTTAACGATGATTTGCTGAAAATGACTGCCAAAGGTCAATGGACGCGCTGGTATAATCATATATCCTTTTTTGGGATTGACGAATTTGCCTCGCCTACTTATAACTACGTGCTCTTCAATGCCTTACTCGATATTCATGATTTTTGTAGCGATGAACAGATCCAAAAAGAAACGAAGGAAATTATGGATCATGTTTATTTGTTACAATCTGCTCTGACGCACCCAGCGTTAAAACTGCCGGTCTGCGGGATAAGCCGCGATTATCGGATTTTTCTCAAACAGGCCGATGCCCGATCAGCATTACTAACAGCTGATTTAGCTGGTTACACGCCTCCTGACCAAGCAATCGAAATCAATACCAATCGCCAATATCCTTTTCAAGTAATTGGAAAAGCCGCCATCAATCCCTTTATTTTTCAGTCCTATCAATTGGATGATGCTGCCATGGGAAGCATGACCGGTGGCGCCTGCTTTCAACAGCAAATTCATTGTCTGGCAGCCGTCGGGAAAAATGAAAATGAGCGGGCGGTAGTCTTTGTTCAGGGTTCCAATACGCCAGTAAATGGCTACACAGATCAAAAAGGAATGACGGTATTATGTGTCTACAATCGACTTCCAGCGCTCTGGCATCTCACCCAATGGCGTGAGGACTTATCAGTTTATCGCGAGACATTTGGTGAATTTGGCGTTGGCATTTCTTTGAATTGGGAAGAAAAATCTGCCACATCAGAGCGAATTGTGCTCGAGGCTGGCGGTTATGATTTGTTTCTTTTTCCTTTTGCTATGCAAAATGAAAATCTTGTCCCATGCCAATTGATCAAGAAACATCGTACCAGCTCCAGTCCCCGCTATCATCCCAGGCCGCTAATTTTTGATGAATATGTCTTTCCCGAACAACCTGACTGGTTTGGCGTTTATATTGAATTGGCAAAGATTGGCCAGAAAGTCGACAACCCGCAAATTGAATTTGCCCATGTGGAAGGCATCAAGGTTTTTGAGACAAAAAAGGGGCATCAAATAAGATTATTCATTGCTGAGAAAGGGGATACCAAGCAGCTCTTCAATGTCGATCCAGCTTTGATCCCACTTTTAAAGTTTGGTCAGATTGGCAAATAAATACAAGATCATTCTACATAAATATTAAATAATTGATAGCTAAAAATGTCATTTCAATCAATTGCAATAGCAGAAGGGGAAGACCATGCAACTTAGTTGGCTTGATGTTACCGTGTTTGTGGCATTTTTCGCCATTGTAATCGGCGTTAGTTTGTACAAAAGTCGTCGCGAGGAAACCAGCGAAGATTTTTTCCTTGCCAGCCGGGGATTAATTTGGCCCATAATTGGCCTGTCGTTGATAGCTGCTAACATTTCTTCAGAACATTTTGTCGGCATGGCTGGTCAAGGTGCCGGGATCTCTGGTTTAGCAATTGCCAGCTACGAATGGATGGCGGCGATTGTGCTGGTTTTTGTGGCATTATATTTTTTGCCCAAATTTTTAAAAGCCGGCATTTTCACCATTCCCGAATATTTAGAATATCGTTACAATGCCACTGCCCGAGGCATCATGGCAATATTTACTATGTTCACTTATGTATTCGTCACAATTTCCACTGTGATCTATTCTGGTGGACTGACACTGCAAACGCTATTCGGCGATTTGCATAATCCCATGCATCTTTTCATGGGCGTGCTGGTCATCAGTCTCATCGCTGCTGCGTACACGATTTGGGGCGGATTGAAAGCTGTGGCCTGGGCTGATGTATTTCAAGGCACAGCCTTAATTGCCGGCGGAGCACTCACACTGTATTTGGGATTTCGCGCTATTGGTGTCAGTAATTTTTTTGAGACCAATAGCCATAAGCTGCATATGATTCTTCCCAGCGACCATCCCGTGTTGCCCTGGACGGCGCTGGTGATTGGCCTCTGGATTCCAAATTTGTACTATTGGGGACTAAATCAGTATATCACACAGCGAACCTTAGCAGCTAAGACATTACGTCAGGGACAGATCGGGGTCATTTTCGCTGCTTTTTTAAAGCTGTTAATTCCCTTTATCATCATCCTGCCCGGCATCATGTCATTGCAACTTTTTAGCGATAAAATGACCGGCGATAGCGGCACCGATGCTGCCTATCCCTTGCTCATTCGTTATTTGGTGGGCCCCGGCGCGCGCGCCTTCATTTTTGCCGCCGTTAGTGGCGCAGTCATCAGCACCTTAGCCTCAATGCTCAACTCGGCTTCAACAATTTTCACTATGGATATCTATAAACGAAATTTTAATCCGACTGCCTCCCAGAAACAACTGATTAATTCAGGACGTGTTTCGACGTTGCTTTTTGTTCTCATCGGCGGGGCCATAGCTATCTTTTTGAGGAAATTTCCCACGGGCATTTTTACCTATATTCAAGAGTTCCAGGGATTCATTTCTCCTGGCATTCTGGCTGCTTTTTTATTCGGTTTCATCGTGAAAAAAGCGCCCGCCAGAGCTGGTTCGGCTGCCCTGATCGTTTGTGCGATCACTTATGGCTCGCTGCTGATCTTTTTTAGCGGATACGAAGTGTTTGCCAATCTTGGCATTTCAATTTCTAAAATTGCTTTCTTGAACCGGATAGCAATTACCTTTGTTGTTGTTTTGCTGGTTTTAGTTTATTTGACGCTCCGCTATCCGCTCAATGCGCCAAAGGTTTTGCCCGTGCGCCAAGGATTTGATATGAAGCCAACACCGTTAGTAAAAATTTTGGGCGCGTTTGTAATAATTATCACTTTAATTTTATATGCGATCTTTTGGTGAGTGACCAAGTCAAGTAGACAGTCTGAGCAATCCTTGCGCTTGTCACAAAAAATAGAAATTAACTCCAATGGGCAGGCACAAAGCCTGCTCCTATGAATTGAAAAGGAAAAAAAATGGCTGTTATTTATTTATTATTGATCGGACTGGCTGCCGGTATTCTCAGCGGGCTGTTAGGGATCGGCGGCGGCATTATTATCATTCCGGCACTGGTTTCATTATTGGGATTTTCACAAAAACATGCCCAGGGAACTTCTTTGGGAATGTTATTGCCGCCGATTGGGCTTTTAGCGTTTCTAAATTATTATAAAGCAGGTTTTGTCCATCTCAAAGCAGCGAGTTTGATGATTAGCAC
>CAZNDR010000117.1:6870-10102 GCA_964571835.1 uncultured Cytophagia bacterium
TTTTCTTATCGGCAGCTACTTTGCTTCAAAATATGCGGTTGGCTTTTCAGAAGCAACTTTAAAAAAAATATTTGGAGTGTTTCTCTTTATCTATTCCATTAAACTGTTAATGGGAAAGTAAATTGGCTGTTTGTTATGGTCGTTGTAATCATGAATAATATTTTGTGTGCTCGAATGCTTCCTGCTATTATCACAAAAAGATTGTCTCATGTCAAATGTGCGGGAATAAGCTGATGTTATTCTCTTTTTGGCTTCCGCTGGTTTTTATTTTCATCACCATTTTCGGCGTATCGTTGGGACGACTGCCAGTTTTGCGAATGAATCGGGCGACCATAGCGCTTGTTGGCGCGGTCATTTTGATTAGTTGTCGGGCAATCACCACCGAACAAGCTTATCAAGCGATTGACATCAACACCATTGTCCTGCTATTCTCTATCATGATTATCAATGCTAATTTTCGGTTGTGTGGATTTTTTAATCTGATCTCCCAAAATATATTGAAGCTGGCAAAAACACCTCGGCGGCTGTTAGCGCTGCTCATATTTTTTTCTGGATTGCTATCGGCATTATTTTTAAATGATACGATTGTATTGGTTTTTACACCGCTTGTGGTACAGATCACTACAAGCTTAAAAAGAAATCCCATACCTTATCTGATGGCTTTAGCGACCTCGGCCAATGTTGGCTCGATTGCTACGATCATTGGTAATCCACAAAATATCATCATTGGCACATTTTCAGGTATTTCCTTTGCCCAATTTTCACTCTATCTTATCCCTGTCGCTGCGTCAGGATTAGTGGTTATTTTTATTTTAATCACGCTAATATATAAACGAGAATTTTGCCAGATTCAATTTGATACGATTTCGCTGCCAAAATTTAGAATCTATCGACCGCTTTTGAAAAAGGCGAGTTTTGCGGCAGTATTTATGTTGGGTGCGCTGATGATAGGAATACCGACTCACCTAGCCGCGATGTGTTCGGCTTCCTTGCTATTGATAACTCGGCGGTTGAAATCCGAACGCGTATTTGCTGAAATTGATTGGTCTTTGTTAGTTTTTTTTTGCGGCTTATTCATAGTGACCAAAACGATTGAGACAATTGATTTCAGCAGGCAATTGCTTGGCGCCTTTCAACTTAAAAGCAGCAACGAAATGCTCGATTTGACTATTGTTTCAACCCTGTCCAGTAATCTAATTTCCAATGTACCTGCAGTGCTGCTGCTAAAAAACATGATTGTATCTTTTTCCAACCTAAAGATCGCTTGGTTGACACTGGCTATGGCGACTACTTTAGCAGGAAATTTGACTCTTTTGGGCTCGGTGGCAAATTTGATTGTCGCTGAGACTGCCAAAAAAGGTGGAATCACATTATCATTTGTTGAATATTTAAGAGCAGGCGTTTTGATAACTGGAGCAACGATTGGCATCGGCTTTTGCTGGCTGAGTTTATTTTATTAGTCTTTGGAAACTGAATAGGTAATTAGTTCGTTGCCGTGGTAGACAAATATAATTGGTAGCACATAGTAGATATTCGGGAATTAAATGAAGGAGTAAATGGAATATGAAGAGGCATCCTAAAAAGTTTTCAGGCCTAATGATTTTTATTTGGTGGCTATTGGTAAGTTTTTTGCCGGCGCTGGCCCTGCCACAAGAACCCAACTATGACGAAAGCAAAGTGCCAAAATATCAACTACCGAATCCATTGAAATTCAATAATGGCAAAAAAGTGAATGATGCAAAAAGCTGGCATGAAAAGAGACGCACCGAAATTCATCAATTGTTCGAGAGATACGTTTATGGAAAAGCGCCGGGCAAACCGGAAAATATGCGATTCAAAATCCATTCCATCGACTTGAATGCGTTGAATGGAACGGCGGTTCGCAAACAGATTTTTGTCTATTTTTCCGAGAAACAAAACAGTCCGAGAATGGATATCTTAATTTATCAACCCAAAGGCCGCAGCTTACCGCTGGCTACTTTTTTGTTGCTCAATTTTTATGGCAATCATGCGATCACAAATGATCGGGAGGTTTTGTTATCCAGACAATGGATGAGAAATAATGACAAATTTGCTATAGTCGATAATCATGCCACTGAAGATACCCGAGGCGCAGAAGCAAATCGCTGGCCGATTGAAAAAATACTCGATCGCGGTTATGCTTTAGCGACGATTTATTATGGTGATATCGATCCTGATTTTGATGATGGTTTTCAGAATGGTATTCATCCGCTGTTTTATAAAGAAGGACAGACAAAACCGGCTGCTGATGAATGGGGATCTATTGCCGCTTGGGCGTGGGGTTTGAGCCGGGCACTGGATTATTTCGAAACCGATTATGAAATTGATGAAAAAAAAGTCATTGTGATGGGTCATTCGCGGCTGGGAAAAACTGCCCTATGGGCTGGCGCGTCCGATGAACGATTTGCCATGGTCATTTCCAATAATTCTGGTTGCGGCGGCGCAGCGTTGTCAATGCGGCAATTTGGCGAAACAGTAAAAAGAATCAATACCAATTTTCCCCATTGGTTTTGCGATAATTTTAATCAATTCAATGATAATGAAGCTCATTTGCCGGTTGATCAGCACATGCTGATCGCTCTCATTGCGCCTCGCCCAGTTTATGTTGCCAGCGCCGAGGAAGATCGCTGGGCTGATCCCAAAGGTGAATTTCTGGCGGCAAAAAATGCTGATCCTGTTTACCGCTTGCTGGGTACCGACGGACTAGCAGCGACAGCAATGCCTGCCTTGAGTCAGCCAGTGAAAAGCACAATTGGCTATCACATCCGTCCCGGCAAACATGAGGTGACAGATTACGATTGGGACCAATATTTGGATTTTGCGGACAACCATCTGAAATAGCTGACAGTATGCTTTTTGGGCTTATTGGAATTAATTTGAATAAATTGGAGTTTTTATGTTCACAATTTTGAAGGAAAAAATTTTTGGCAAACAGCAATTAAAAGTTGTAAATAAAAAAACAAATGAATATATTACCATCATTCCTGAATGTGGGGGCTTGATTAATGAGCTAGTACTTCAAGCAAATCAGAAAAATTTATCAATTCTGAATGGATACACCTCGGCAGACGAATTGGCTGAATTTCGTCTCCATAAAGGATCGAAATTAATTCCCTTTCCCAATCGGATCAAAGATGGCAAGTATGAATTTGGCGGTAACATTTATCAACTGCCTTTGAATCATGCAGCGGAGAATCATGCTATTCATGGA
>CAZNDR010000118.1:0-10090 GCA_964571835.1 uncultured Cytophagia bacterium
ATATCGGGCAGCGGACTTTTTATCAACAGCGGATAATTTGTATTGTTATCAAACAAATTAAAATAATAGGTCGACAAAGAATCTGTAATAGTAATCGAATAGCTATGATCCGTTAATTCAGGTGGATTCACCATCCTAATCAAAAAGTTAGCGCTGCTTTTTCCTGCCACCTGCACCGGAACGATTTCATGAGGAACATACTCCAATGGTTTTACCACAACTTGAATTGTGTCTTTCCAATGATGGTGCGCATCATCATAAGCCTCAAGTAGAAAAACCAATGCCTGATTTATAGGATAATCTTCGGGGATGTTTAAATCATAATAGGTTGAGTATTTTATATTCCGGTTATAGATGTGATCAAATTCCAAAAATTCACCAGACTTTACTGAATCAAGAAAAAAAGTATAATTCCGATCGCGCACGGAAAAGAATGGATCGATGAGTTCGGACGTTAAACATAATTGATGAATATTAACAGCATAATTATTTTTCACAGCGAATATCAACCGAATATTTTCTCCCGGATTGGGTACGCCATCGTAATTTTGACTGTCCTGAATAATGATTGGTTCATATACCAATTTATTTGACAATGTAATATCAGAAATGACTTGGTCCCTTTGGCAAATATGCCCAAATTCACCAATGACTATTAGATTCATGAATAACGATTGGTCATAGGAACGGCTAATCCATGAATTACCATAAATATTATCGTCGGGCTGCCCGTCTGCATGAGCCCCATCATCAAATAAAACCAATTCCTGAATTAACGAATTATGATAATCATAGATCTCTGCTTTGACCAAACCGATTTGGGTGTCTTTTTTAATGATTGAAGCAGTAATGTCGACCTGCCATTCTGAATCTGAGATTCTTTTTTCTGCCGCGTTAGCACTGGCTAAAATCCGAACAGGTTGTGCAAACGACTGTTTCAAATGCGCTGCCTCTCGTTTTATGTCCACGATATTTTCTAACATGATATTATTTTGCACACAAATGATTGCCAGCATTAGCGCGCAGGTGTCGCCTGGGCTGACATTTATTGGACCGGTAGACAGCATCATCCTCCGATCGCGAGGCACGATCGTATCAAGCCACCCGCTTCCGGAAACAGGGTCACCAGAAAAAGCCCATTTGCTTGGTTGGTTGGTGATAGGGTCGATCGCTGGTTCGCCAAATATATTTAAGCATTTTAATCGATTGTATACACTCACAGGTCTCTTGTTGTCGTACGAAATATCATTCCATCCTCCACTACCTAAATTTTTTTCCATTAATGGTGCATAAACCGGTTTATTTTTGAATTCCGTTTTTAGCCCCCAGAATGTAACTGCTGTATCGCCAGACGAGCTAATTGTCGGTGTTTCCAAAAGTTGATAGCCAACCGCATGATTTCTCCACATTGACCATTGCTGATATCCATCGTAACAGCACACTAAATTCAAAGTGCTATCACTGACTATTAGATCGTTACTTGCATCGCCAACATCAGGGTCTGAGAATACGCCAAAATAGGTGCCTTCCCAGAGCCCTGGGCTTTTATTGATAATTTCCCATCGCAAAAACAAGATATTGACAAGTTTCTCCCAACCAAAGGCTGTCAGATGAACTTCTGCCCCCAGTGGCAAATCAGCTCCCTGCAAAATTCTGTCTTCCAGGTAGGAATCTGTAAAACAGCACCACAAGGTTTGGTCGCCAATTAATAACGGATTACCCATTTCGTCGGATGGAGCGCCGAGCCAGGTAGGCCAATTTTCATAATCCGGATTGTTTGCTGCATTATCACCCTTGGAAATTTTATAAACGCGAAATGCCGAATCGCTCTTTCCGTATGGCTTCCCAGAAGAATCAATTCCTCCGCCCATAAAATCAGTACTAAAATCGGCAGTTGATGCCCGCACCTTGCCATCGACAAGCGCACCAATCCATAAGCCAGACGAATAGATTAATGGCGCCGATCCAAGAAAGAAATCAGCGCTTCCGTTTACTGGATGCCGACCCCAAAAACCATTGTTCTGAATTGCGGCTTTGATTCGATTAATGTCAAAATATTTGGCAGATTTTATCACTGCTTTTTTGAGATTTGCTTTTTGATTTTCTTCAGCTACGAGAATTGAGCTGAAAAAAAGCAATATCAAAATAATCTTCGCCTTAGGCATTGCTCTATCTCTAAGTTGTATCCTTAACGAATTAAAAGCATTTTAACAATTGAGCTTTTTTCCTGACTTTCTAATCTGGCAAAATATAATCCCGAACTCACCTGTTGTCCTCTGTGATTTCTGCCCTCCCAAGCCACTGAAAACTCGCCAGAAGGAAAGTCTTTTTCCGACAACACTGCTATTTCCTGTCCTAAACTATTAAAGACTTTTAGACTTATTTTTGATGGTCTGTCAATTAAAAACCTTATGGTTGTGCTTGCATTGAAAGGATTGGGATAATTATTTATAATTTTAAAATTGGTTGTCTGATTTGGTAAATCGTTGTATATCGCCGAGGTCGGACTATCAAACCATTTAATCGCGCGCGACAGCAAACTATCGGCCGAATAGCTCCGTGGACCTCCCACGCCTTCAAGCCCAAACGCCAGATACACAACCTTTGCATTATAGGCATCAAGAGAGAGCCGAACACCAGCGCTACGCTGAGATGGATAATAAGTGAGTATAGAGGCTGATGGTGAAACAGCTTCAATCTGGTCACGAGATTGCTGATTTCTCAGACCATATTTTCCATAAAAATAGGCGTATTGGCGATCGGCAACTGGATCACCGCGAAGGCCGACCGAAAGACTATCGGTGATGACATCGCCAATAAACGTCACTCCCAAATAATTTGCCAAAAATAAAGAATCAGCGACACTGCCATTGGTTGATAGATCATAAGCCAGATTCTGGCTGCTGACCAATAAATTTCCCCCTTGTTGCAGGTACGCTATCAACCGGTCTTTATTGGCTTGGCTGAGCAGATTATTTTTTGCTTCACCAGAAAACCAAATTATTGCCTTATACTTGGTTAAAGAATCCGGGAAAAAATGATCTTTCGTCTCCCAGTACTGATAATATTTTTGGGCTTTCCAAAAAATGTGTCTGAACTCCGCCTCAACATAGCCGCCCAGATCGTTATCCATTAACAACAAATCTGATTTGCCAACACTCAGAAAAATTTCTTTGGATAAAATGATCGTACTATTTTCTGTCACCGATAGTTGAAGCTGGATAAAACAATTTTCTACCTGTTGATTGATGGAAAAAGTAAAGGGGGTTTTCACTGTCGAAAAAATAGAGTCGTATTCGATGTCTTCCACCTCAAACTCACTGTCAATCAATTTTATTTCTGGCGATGGAGAACTAATTTTGATTTTCGGTTTAACAATCCGAACGCCCTTATTTTTCACCGAGAAGGTTAACCGTACCGTTTCGCCGGCATCTAAATTTTGGTCGTGATTGCCGATAAAATCAAATAGTTGGTAATTTTGAAAAATTAATTCAGATTTATCGACGGTGTAAACTTTACAGACGATATTTTTGTTTTCATTGAGCGCCATGCTTTTGGGATTTTTGGTGTAATTGAAATGAAAATATTCTTCTTTCTCATCAATCCAAAAGGTAAAAGTTGAATCGCCGCTTAAGCTTTTGATCGACATTTCAATCGGTGTTTTGAAAATAGGACCTATGCTCTGAACTTGTCGGATAGCTCCATCTATTTCATAGAGGTTGCTAGCTTTTTGCACTATTTTGTATCTCAATTCAAATTCCGGAAAGCCAATTTCATATATCCATTGCTGAAAAAACCAATCTAACTTTTTGCCCGAAACCTGTTCCACAGCTTCCTGAAATTGTTCGGTTGTTATCGAGGAATATCGATACTCGCTATCGTTACAGATCGTGCGCAAGGACCTGAAAAACGGACCATCACCTACAACATAACGAAGCATGTGGATGACCCAAGAGGCTTTGGATGTTATTAATTTCCAATTGTACTGAGCTTCATCACTAACATCCTCCACATAAACCGTTCCTTCCTTAAATTCTTGGAGAGTTGCTTCCTGCAGGCTTGTCTCCCTGCCGTGACCATAGAACCACTCGTACCAAAAGTAGCGTCCCCATTCGATCATGCCAGTCATCAGCCAGAGATGATGAAAATTTTGGCAGGAGACCATCTGGCCAAACCATTGTCCCATCATGGCATCATCAAAATACATATCATTCCCATAATCCATGGCAATGGCAGTATATGTTTGATGGCTCATAAAATTATGCCCAACATCCTGTTTCCCGAAAATTGATTCCACGATAGCAAATTTTTCTCCCCTAAACGGATAGGTGCCCAATGTCTCCGAATAATAGACTAACATCTCTTTTGCTTTTTCAAATATTTCGTAGATACGTGCCAAATGCTTTTCCCAATAATAAAAATCAACTTCCAGCGTATCCCCGCTTATTACCACAAAGCCTTTTTTAATTTGATAAGCATAAGCACATATTCCTACTGAGAAGGTGGCAATGGGATATTTCTCATGCCACCAAAATCGCTTGCTTCCGTTGTCAAGCAACTTTTCTTCAATTAGTTTGCCGCAAGAAACGGCTGTCATCTGTTCCGGGACCGTCAAAAGAATATCCATGGAATCCGCCTTATCTGAGGGAAGATCTTTGCAGGGAAACCAGGTGCGGGCTCCAAATGGCAAATTATAAGTGCAAACAATCTGTTTGTCGCCTAAGTAACCGAATAAAAAATGAGCCGAGTTGGGCGTTCCTCGATAATAAATATCTATTGATACCGTTTTATCTTTTTCAACGCTCTTATTTAAACTAATGGTTAAGAGATCATTTTCATGAATATAATCTGCCTTCTCACTTTCAATTTTCACGCTGTCAATTTTCATACTATCTTCTAAATGAAGCTCGACTTTGTCAATATTTGAAAGTGCTTTGATTTTTATCGAGGCGCAGCCAACTATCATCCGATACGTGAAATTCAGTCCGAGATCGAGTTTGTAATAGGTAATATCGTACTCGTCCATATTTTCTGTTTTGTTCTCAGCAATAGTCTTTTCAACACTTGCCTGCGAATAAGCAAATTGACTTTGCATTAAGAAAAAGCAACCGACAAAAAAAACTAATTTTAATTTCATGTCTCACCATCAATAATTTTTTCATCGGATAAAAAGCATTTTACTTATTTTGGTTTGTCCCTCAGCTTGCAATATCGCAACATATAAACCACTGCTCACTAATTGGCCGGCGTTATTTTTTCCATCCCATAACAAACGATGGTTGCCAGCTAACTTGATTCCATCAACTAACAACACAATTTCCTGGCCTATCAGGTTAACTATTTTCAGGTTTACCTTCGTTTCTCTAGTCAGTGTGAAGATGATGGTTGTCGATTGGTTAAACGGATTGGGATAATTCTGCAGCAATGAAAAAGAAAAAGACGAAGCTGATTTTTGCTCTATCGCTGTCGGTACAAAAGCAAAGCGATCCTCAGAGCTGGCTGGTAGCTCAAATTCAAGAATAAACTTGTCCCCAATATCCACCATGCTGCTAGAGGATTTTGGGTAAAATTTTACTTTATAAAGCACATTAGCTAAATTGAGCTTTTTATTTTGGAAGCAACTGCCGCTTTCGTCATAATTGCTGTCCATAATATAAATAGTTTCAAAGCCCCCCACCAGCGAAGTGTTTGGTCCCCACAAATCATCATAGCTGCTAAAAATTGGCCACTCTTCAAAACATACATTTAATTGCCCTGTTGGGTAGCCATTTTCGATTTTCCAAATGACAAACGGACAGGCAAAAAATCCAGTGGGAGAATTTTTATCCGGCAACTCATAGCGAAAAGCTTTTTGTCCCTGTGGCTCGCCGACAAAGCCGCTTGGGCTTATTTCATTGGTAAATTCTAATTCGATTTTCTCGAAATAGTGCAAAAATGGTGCATCCCCCAACAAAGAAGAGCCGGGAGTAGAATCACAATATAGGCCAGTGTCATGTCCCTTTTGGGTTTCCTCAAAAAAATAATTTTGTAAGCCTCCAGCAGGAAGATAAGCTTTTAAAATTTTAAAGCCGTCGGTAATGGGTACATTAAATGAATAGTTATCTGGCGCCGGATGGTTTTTTAGAAGAACGGCTCCTGTTGTTTTATCGGTCAAATCAAATCCTTTATCGCCCGCCTTATTTATAGAGTCAACCACAGCGATTTCATAGCAATGTTTTTTCAATGCCGTTGGATCGACCATACCAATCACGAATTCCGCCTTACTTCTGCCAGCAATATGAGTGGGTTTGAATTCCTCTGGCAAAACAACCAATGAATCGACCGGGATTACTAATTGAGTTTGCCAATGGCAAAACTTTTCATCATAAATATCGACATCAAAAACAAATTTATGATTCAGGTCAATATCGGCAGGAACATCAAATTCGAAATAGCCTTGTTCATGTTGCGGATCATAAACGACGCTTTTACTTTGGCCTTCAGACAAGGAATCCATCAATAAGCAATAAGATTTCAATTTTATCAAGCTATCTTGAGTTGACGGCAAAAAAGCCAGCTTGCTAATTCCAAAATGATAATTATTTTTTGCTCCAAGCGAAAGGCGCACCTTTTCACCAGGATTTGCTTTACCATCAAAATTCAAATGATCAGCAACAATAAAGGCACTGAGCTCAAGTTTGTTTGATAAAAAAATGCTTTCCGCCAGACGCTTAAAGAGATATTTTTTTCCGGCTTCATCCCAAATTTCCAGATCCAAGTACCAAGCTTCATCATAACTCGGCATTTCAACAATATTCCCATAGATAAGATCGTTGGCCGCTTCATCTCCGCTTGCTCCGTCATCTAACAAGTCGAGAGAATAGCGGAGCCGCCCAGCAACATCATAAAGGTTAGCTCGCACTTGAGTTATTTTTACTTGAGAAATCAGTGGCGTTTGAATGCAAATTTTTTTCTGTCCTTCAGCTACTTCTTCCAAGCTGATCGAAACGTCAGCAATAATTTTAAGCTGATAATGAAACGCTTGTTGAATTTTTTTTGCCTCCTGTTTTAAATCGATGATGCTGGTGAAGCGATTGGCAGCTTTATTGGCAATAATAGCCAGAGTGAGGCCCGTTGTATCGCCAGACGACAAATCAAACGGTCCCGCTGAAATCATCATCCTTCGATCATGAGGCAAACTGTCCAGCCAACCAGTTTGAAATAGCGGATCCCCCGAAAAAGCCCAATTTGTTTTTCTGCCAGTGCGAGGGTCAATTAAGGGATCACCATTATTATCTCGACAAGACAAACGGTCATGTACATAAATACTGGTCTGCTTGCCCGGAGCAAATGGATATTCCACCCATTCCCTCGGAGAGTGCTTGAAAATTGGTGGTGATAGCGCAGACGCATTTTGGTAATCACTCTTTGGACCCCATAAAGTTAATGCAGTATCTCCTACAAAAAAATTGACCGGCGTTTCTATAAATTGGTAGCCAATCGATTGTAATGATTTATCTTCCATCCCTTTTGCTGACTCATAACAATAAACCATATTTAATGTGCTGTCGCTGCCTACTAAATCATCTGACGCATCATCCACATCCGGATCCACGAAAATACCAACAAAAGCATCTTTCCAATCTTTGTCACTTTTGTTCATTATGGTCCAGTGAAGGAAGACCGCATTTTTTAGCTGTCGCCATCCAAAAGTCGTCAAATGTATTTCTGCCTTCAACGGTGGAGAAAAGTTTAAGCCTCTATTGGCGTAGAAAGCATCGGTAAAGGTACACCAAAGAGTTTGATCCCCGATCAACAACGGATTTCCGTTTTCATCAGCTGGCGCACCATATTCGATTGGCCAATCGGCATAATCCGGATTAGTGCGGGCATCATCACCGCTGTTGATTTTGAAAACTCTGAATCCAAGGCTGTCATTTTCACCGACATGAGACCCGTTTTTTTCTAATACGCCTCGAGTAAAATCAGTCATGGTAAATAAAGAAATAGCTGCTCGTGCTGAATCGTTCACCAACGCTGAAAGCCAAAAACCAGAGGAATAGATATATTGGACATTACCATATTTTAATCCCTTTGAATAGAGATGATAGTTATCCCAATACAAGCCGGCAAAATTTCCGTCGTTGATTATGGGCATTTGTATTTCATTACCATCCCAAAAAGCTAAATTAAAAGTTGTCGATGAAGTCGTTGGTCGTATACTTGAATTGCTTTTATTTTTTGCCCTAGCCGAAGGAATAAGAATCAACAACATAACAACAATAGTTTTGCTGTACATCTTTTTGGCTCCATTTAGAAAAATCTATCTTAATTTTTCAATCATCTGATCAGCATTAATTTGATCGTTTTAGTTTGATCACCCTTTTCCAATTTTGCAAAATACAGTCCCGATCCAACGAATTGGCCGGCGCTATTTTTTCCCTCCCACAAAATCGAATAAGGTCCGGCAGCTAAATTTTTGTTAATTAATTCCGCAATCTCTTGACCCAGTTCATTGTATATTTTCAGACTGACTGCCGATGGTTCTGCCATAAAAAATTCTATGATCGTTGTTGAATTAAAAGGATTGGGGTAATTCTGATGGAACAAAAAAAAGCCAATTCCATCTGGCTCCGTTTCAACCTCAAGATTGAAATTAGCATGAAAAGCATCTTTGACATAAATCGTAGTTTCTCTCAAATCCAAAATGCTGCTAAATCGGCTACTATCATGACCGACAATAATGGCATAAACAATTCGCTGGGTATCTAAAGGCGCCAGATCAAAAGGTCCGCAACCCTGCATGAAATGAACATCGCAGGGAGTGGTAAAATACCAGTCCAACCAACCGGTATTAGTAATCGGATCACCGCTATTCATAAACGGTGATACCATGCCCGTAACCGGATTAATAATCGGATTTTTATTTCCGTCCCACCCTAAAAAATTTCCGTACAGAACTTCTGCGCCAGCTTTTGTATATTGCGGTTCACTGAACCGAGCATTGCCTCAGTAATAAACACTATTTGAAGTCATGTTTAAATTTTTGGCATTATCTATTTGACCGCGGCGAAACTGAAATGCTACCTCGCCTGGCGATGGAACTATAGGTCCTTGGAGCATACAAAAGCCAACTGCCGGCGCCGCGGTTCCATAGCTATCGTCGGTGTCATCTCCATTGTAAACATAAGTCAAATTGAGCAGTGTATCACAGGCACTGGCATCATCATTGGCGCCTCCCAAATCCGGATCAGCCCAATGACCGATATAGGCATCCGTAATTGTATTTTCACTTTTGTTAATTACGGTATATTCAATAAACACTGTTTTTGCTAAGGGAGAGGGCAAGTTGTAAGCCCAAACTAATACCTGAACTTCGACACCCAAAGGCGCAGTATCATTGAAATGCTCAGCCGGATTGGCATCGTTCATAACAAACCAAATAGTTTGATCGCCAAGGATTAATGGCTGCCCCATTTCATCGACGGGCGCGCCATCAGCCACTGGCCACTCTGCATAGTCTTTATTATAACCAGCCTCATTCGGATTTGCCGAATCACCAGGCTTAATTTTATAAAGGCGATATTTTTCCAAATTAGCATTGTCTGGCAAACCGGATGACAAAATTTTTCCTGCCTGAAATTCTGAGGCATAATCGATGCGCGCGGTACGTATTTCTCCTGCGACTTTTCCGGTCAGCCAAATCCCTGATGCATATACCGCATATTTATCTGAGCCTTTGGGGTAATTAAAACCGGCATTGCCAGTTTCAGGATGGCGGCAAAATCTGCCGTCGTTGATTAGCCACATAGCAATTTGGTTAGCGTCCAGCATTTTAGCCTCTCTTGGAAGCTGCAGTGAAAGCATCTTTTTTGATTCTTTTGCTTGCATGTCGCTTGACAGAAAGAAAAAAGCAACTACAAATAAAATCGCATGCCTATTTTTCATTTTGTTTCTCTTTATTTTAATATAAATTTTTTTAACTAAACCGCTGGCATTAGAAGTAACATTAACAATATTAGTCGTTAAAATTTGGCCGGAAGCGGAAATTGAAGAAATAATTGTCCCTCTCTCAACTTTGGTAGTTTGGTATTGAATTTTAGCCTGCTTC
>CAZNDR010000119.1:0-10080 GCA_964571835.1 uncultured Cytophagia bacterium
ATGATGGCTATGAAGTGAGGCTCAATTTTGTTGTGAAAGTGCCAGAAGAAGTTGCCATTTATCTGAGCACCATCAATGATGGCGATATTTCGGTCAAGAACATAGCAGGTGATTTTGATGTTAAAAATATCAATGGCAGCATAACCATGTCTGATTTGTCTGGTTCAGGGAGAGCTTATGCTTTGAACGGAAAAGTGGAACTCAATTTTAAAAAAAATCCTCGTGCTGAATGTTATTTTGGCTCACTTAATGATGAAGTAACTATTTATTTCCTGCAGGGCTTGGCAGCAGATCTGGTCATTAAAACATTCAATGGTGATGTTTACACTGATTTTCCAGTAACCTATTTGCCTGATCTCGCAGTCGAAAAAGAGAAACAGGGAAATCAATTTGTTTATAAAACAGGTCATGCGACAAAAGTGCGCATTGCTCAAGGCGGCCCAAGCATCGAATTGGATGCCTTTAATGGCGACATAAATATTTTGAGAAAATAATTCGTTCGCATAATGGCGATGAGCGTTTTGATGATTGGTGATTCATTAGTCGAGTATTTAGGAGACCAATTTCCAGTAGTTCTTGGCAAGAAAGAAGTAACCACTATTTGTTAATAATTTTAAACTAACCAACAGCAACGGAGGCTTAAGATGAAAAAATATGCTTTTTGTCCACTTTATTTTCTGCTATGGATGATGATTGGACTAACGATGGCTCAAGAAAATCTCATGAATAAAGTAACTGTTCCTTTGACTGATCCTTCCAAACCGGTCAAATTGGAGGCTGGGCTCATGAGTGGAGGTATTACTGTCAATGGATACAGCGGAAACGAAGTTTTTGTGGAAGCAATCGCACGCGAGAAAAAAATTGAGCCAAGTGAAATAGCAGAGTATGAAAGGCAGCTTAAGCTCGAGCAGATTTATCGCGACAGAGCATTAAGGAATTCAGGGAGCGAGGACAGAAATGAAGAAATGAGCAAAAAGGATAAAGCCAAGGGGATGCAGAAATTAAATGTAACCAGCACTGGATTAACCGTTGAAGAAGAAAATAATGTCGTGAAAGTAAATGTTGAAAGCATGCGGCGTGCGGTAGATTTGATCATTCAGGTGCCTATGAAAGCCTCATTGAAATTAAATTGTTTAAATAATGGCGACATTAAAGTTGAGAATGTCGAAGGCGAATTCGAAATTGAGAATTTGAATGGCTCCGTAACGCTCTCCAATGTGTCTGGCAGCGTAGTGGCAAACACTTTGAATAAAGATATCACTGTCAGTTTAGTTAAAATCACGCCAAATAAAACGATGTCATTCAGCAGCATGAATGGGGATGTCGATGTTACGTTGCCCCAAACGGCCAAAGCAACTTTGAAACTGAAATCCGATAATGGTGATATTTACAGTGATTTTGACATGACTCAGCACCACATGGTCAGAAATGTCGAAAAAGAGGATTTGCGAGCAAAAGGTGGTAAATATAAGACTAGCATCGAAAGTGCCATGCAGGTGGACTTGAATGGCGGCGGCGCGGAAATGCAGTTTACGACTTTTAATGGCGATATTTACATTCGCAAAGGAAAATAAACTGCCAAAAGATAAAGTTCTTTCACTCTAATAGTTTCAATGAGATTTAAATCCTCGAACAAACGAATGTTTTGTGAGAGGATTTTTTTTGAAAATTTGTAATTTTAGAGATAGCATTCGCCAAAGTGAGCGGTCGCCATTGTCACAGGCTGACAATAATTTTGTTGACATGTTGTTTATTTTATATAAAATCAACCTTTGTAAGATCTTTCACCTAAATTTTCTCGCCTTAGATTAGGATTGGGATTAGCATGTCAGATGTACCTGCAGGAACGAAGATAAACAATCTGGCTGAAGAACTCGAGCAAGAACTTGAAGAGCCGGTCGAAGTAAAAAGCAAAAAATCCCTTCACTGCTAAATCGTCTTGTTGACTGAAAATGTCGTCCAAAAAAGTGCTTATCAACAAGTTGCTAATGAGCTGCAAAGTGACCTTAAAATGTTTGCTGAGACGATGAAAGAAGGCTTTAAAGCAGCGGATAAGCGTTTTGAAGATACGAAGAGACGATTTGACATGATGATTGCTTTTATGAATATCGGATTTGGTATAATCATTTTGCTGGTGATTCTATTCAAGTTTATGCAATGAACATTAAGTCGAATTTTGCTGGTAAATTCTTCCGTAGCTGTTAAATTGTAACTTATTGACAAACACGCTCAATTATCCCCCCTTAAAATTTTCTTTGGACAGCTGTTAATTGTAGTCATGCTTTTTTATCCAACGGCTCGGCTTGAGAAAACCATGTCCCTTTGAAACAGATAGCATTTTTTCTAACCTAAATTTCTAAAATGAAGTTATTCTACAGTTATTAAGTCACTGAAAAATGGATGAATTGACCCAATCAATTCACTCCATAAATATTTGAAATTAACTGGCAAGCATGATCAAATTCAGATCGGTTTTAGAAATTTAGGTATAATTATTCTGGATCAATTCGATCATTTGCTTTTTCACCCAGAAAACCTTTTAAAAATGCTCCTTCCGAATCACTAGACTATGATAAATCAATCACCCATTTATTAATCCGTTAGCACCGCTGCGAGGCAAGTTGGCGATAGAATCAAATAATCTTGGCAGCGAATATTAACCAAGATCGCTCTTTGTCAGTTGTGAGCATTTATTCATTCTCTGCGGACTAAAATCAACTTCAGCAGCGAAAGCATCTGGCTCAGCAAATAAAGCTGAAAGCGGATTAACTCAACGGCGATAGCAGTCCTAAACAAATAAGCTGAAATCTTTATCTCCTAAAATTGAAAGCACTGTGCACTCAGGCATTAAAAAAAACTTCGAACTATTAGCAAGACACCGACGACTATCATAGGAATGCCAATAATAGCTCCTAAAACTGTCGCCGTCAAGCATGCACCAAGAATGAGAACAATTAATCCTATGATAAAAGCAATTAGTCTGCCCGTCATTTCAAAAATAAAAGTGATAAGTTTCCAAATGGCGATAAAAGGAAATAGAATTAAATTCTCTGCTTTCATGGTTGTTGTCCTTATAGCTGCTTAAATTTTTTCATCTGATACGTAGGCGATGAAAAAATGTTTTATCATCAGAGCAATTTTTTCTTTTGCCAATACGAGTAATCAATGTAAATTAATGGGTACAAAATCAGAATAAAAAAGATCCAATTGAATTTAACTGGAGCTTGCCATACAATAGAATTGACTCTTGTTGGTAGCTGGAGCCACAAATTTTTTAAAAGCGCTTTTTATCCCATTTTTTGACTTTTTTATTATACAATATTTCTGATGATGTCAAGCAACAATATGTGATATCCAGTACCAAGCATGACGGCAGAATTGTCTTGACTTTAAAAAATGTCTTTTCTAAATTTTCCCACCTGTAACATTTGGCTAACTAAAATCGTTCTTTAAGCAGCACATGAAAAAGACAAAATTTAAAATATATGTTTCTCAATATAAAGATTTGGTTTACAGTCAGGCGTACTTTTTTACGAAGAGCGAAGATGATGCCAAAGATATTACGCAGGAGGTGCTGATAAAATTGTGGAATCATCTCGATAATGTGCCAACTCAAGCAGCTAAAAGCTGGCTACTTCAGGTGACAACAAATCTTTGTATTGACTTCAGCCGACGAAAACGGGAATTATCGGCTTCGGCGCTGGCTGTAAATTTACAGCGAGACGGAATCTCAGTGGAACAAGAAGATTGCCGTCCCAATCCAGAGCAAGAGATGATAAACTTGGACGCAAAAGAAAAGCTTTTGCATGCTATTTATCAATTACCGGAAAAAGTGAGGCTGGTGATTATTATGCGCGAGATTGAGGATCTAAAATATGATGATATTGCCAAGGCACTGGAAATGCCAATCAACTCGGTCAAAGTTTACTTATTTCGGGGGAGAAAACTACTATTTGAAAAACTTAAACCTTATTTTGCTAATGCTTAATTTTTAGTTGCGCATGACATGGCTTATTTGAAAATTGAAGTTAACGTTGTCAAGAATATTTTTTTTTGCATGAGGCTAAGGACATGAATTGTTTGGAAATTGAAAAATACATGGATGATTTTTTTGATCGTCGATTGTCGAGCAAGTTGCGACAGCAGATTTCAGATCATTTGAAAACTTGCCAGCACTGCGCGCAAAAATTCAGAGATTACGAGCAGCTGATTTTATCAATTCAACATATCGAATGCAAAAAATGTCCCGATGAGGTGGTGGATTCTGTCTTTAAAGTTTTGAATTTGGACACCAAATCAATATTGAACAAAAACATTTTTGATTGGATTAATGAAATTATTATTTTGTACTGGCGACGGATGGGTGTCGCAGCTACAGCGGCGATGGTCGTTTTTTTCTTGGTTTTGCTTATTCATTCAAAAATTGATAAGCCGTCGCAAATCACCCAAACCTATTCAGCTCAAGAAGTACAGCAGGCAACAGATCAGGTGAAATTAGCACTGGCTTACTTGAACGAGGTGACCAATCGCACCGAAGAGATATTAGAGAAACAGGTGCTGCTTCAGGAGGTTTTTAAACCTATGAAATCATCTTTGAAAACTGCTTTAAAACCTTTGATTGAGGGAGGAAAATTGTGAAAAGATATAGCATCATGTGGCTTTTTTTTTGTGTAGTGCCGATATCAATTTTTGCTCAGGAAGATTACAGCAAATATTCTGGCTACGTCGATTTGAGTGCCATTGACGAGTTCAAAGAATCCGAGGAGACGGTGGAAGTTTTTATTACCAAACCACTGCTGTCACTGGTCGCTGCAGCGACGTCTTCAGAAAATGATCCTTCTTTAAGCAATTTGCTCAAGGACCTCGCATTAATTCGAGTGGAAAAGTTTAATGTCACAGCCAAGGAGGAAGATCAGGTTAAAAATGTCATTCAAAAAGTATCAAAAAAGTTAATCAAAGAAAATTGGTCGCGTATCGTTAGAGTCAAAGACACGAATGAGCGGGTAGAAATTTTTATCAAACCGGATGGCAAAAAAGTAGCCGGACTGCTGGTTATGGCGTTGGATTCAGATAAAGAAGCTGTATTTGTCAACATTGTTGGCACTATTGATATGGATCAGTTGGGAAAATTGAGCAAGAAGTTTGATATTCCAGAGTTGGATTCGCTCAAGGTAGAGAAGAAAAAATAGAAATTAAAAATGCCCGGATTTTGCAAACCGGGTTTTTTTGCCAAGTATCTTACCAAAGCCATTTTTTGAGTGGCGTGAAAATCGTTAGCTTGCATTTTGCCTAGATAACGCTTGCCTTCATCAAAATTCTTCGTGATAAGCAGACAATTGGCATTAAATCTCTTTTCAAGCTTATTTCAAATATGCTAAAAATCACATTTTAAAAGGAATGATGAAAACTCACTGTCACCGATCACAAGGTACTTTATTAGACATTATTTTTTGACAAAAAAAGCTTACGCCTATTTTTTGGCTAAGCTGCTTAGATATTTTTGTTTCAAATTTCTGTGTGCTGCTGCCGGTGCCGGCTACGATTTCAAGATAACTCCCGCCCGCGCACCAGTGTGCTCTCCATTTTTTATAGTGACTTTGCCATTGACAATTACATGTTCAATGCCAGTGGGAAACTGGTGCGGCTTGACAAAAGTAGCATTGTCAATCACCGTTTCCGGATTAAAAATGGTGATGTCAGCAAAATTACCTTTTTTAATAAAACCTCGGTTTTTAAGGTTTAATTTTTCTGCTGGCAGAGAGGTCATTTTTTTTACCGCTGTTGCCAGGTCAAAAATTTTTTCTTGTCGGGCATATTTTCCCAGCACTCTGGGGAACGTGCCATAAAAGCGTGGATGGGGTTTGCCTTCACCCAATTTGCCATAAGGCGAGATGGCATTCCCGTCGGATCCAATCATCACTAAGGGCGAAGAAAGGATTTTTGTTAGATTACCTTCGTCCATGGCAAAGCCGACAATATCGACATGGCTTTTTTCTTCAATCAAAATAGTTCGGATGAACTCGAATGGTTCCATGCCGGCTAATTCAGCCGCTTCTTGAATTGACTTGCCTTCCCAGATTTTGTTTTTCTCCTGGTGGCAGGAGGCGATAACCACACGATCCCAGCCGCCTATTCTGCAGCCACGATTTTCGACATGTTCTTTAATTTGGGGCAGTTGCTTTTCGTCCTCGAGACGGGCTAAAATGTCATCCGTTTCCCCTTGACGCGACCAG
This sequence comes from uncultured Cytophagia bacterium, assembly GCA_964571835.1. Taxonomy (GTDB): domain Bacteria; phylum Zhuqueibacterota; class Zhuqueibacteria; order Thermofontimicrobiales; family Thermofontimicrobiaceae; genus CAZNDR01. The sequence goes on from CAZNDR010000119.1 coordinate 6,234, forward strand.
AGCGGCAAGAAAATAGTCAGTCCTGTGCTGTAAGCGATATAAGGATAGCGGTCCGCCATCACCGGTAAACCAGAAGCAGCCGCGCTGTGAATTTTTTCTAAAATAGCATCAACTTTGTGCCAGTTATTCTTGTTGCAGGTTTTAAGATGCGAAATTTGTGTCGATACATTAGCCTCACGGCATATTTTCAATGCCTCCTCAATAGCCTCTTCGACCGTGTCATCTTCATTTCTGAGGTGCGTAGCATAAATACCATGATAGCGGGAAACGATTTTATTTAATTCGATCAACTCGTCAGTATTGGCATAACTTCCTGGCGCATATTCAAGACCGGTAGAAAGTCCCAAACTACCACTTTCTATCGTGCGCGCCAGCTCCTGTTTCATCTTTTCCATCTGCTCTGTCGTAGCCGGCACATCGTTCTTCCCCACGGCGAAGGCGCGCAGGTCGCTATGCCCGGTGAAAGTCGCATAGTTGATGGAAATTTTTTTCTCAGCCAAACATTGAAGAAAAGAGGCCGCATCTTTCCAGTGAACATGGATTCCATATCTCTCAAAAAGATTTTTATCATAATTCTCAAATTCAGCCTCCGTGAGAGGGAAAGGTGATGAACCGCAATTACCAGAAACTTCAGTGGTCACTCCCTGGTGAATTTTGCTTTCAGCTAGCGGATTGACCAGCAATTCGGTATCAGTATGGGTATGAATGTCAATAAAACCTGGCGCGACAATCCGGTTTTGGGCATCAATTAAAAGATCCGCCGTAGCATTTGGCAACAAATCGATGGTAACTATTTTGTCAGCAACAATGCCGATATCTTTTCTCAAGCCGGGCGCGCTTGAGCCATCCAGGATTGTGCCATTTTTGATGATGATATCAAATTGATTTCGAACCGAGCAGCCGGTGAGTGTACCAAGAGTCGATAAGGTTGTTATTTTAGTGAATTCACGACGGGTATATTTTGAACTCATAATTACCTACCTTTTATTAAATGTTTTTCCAGTCCTTGTTAAAATTTTCATTGCTGCTTTTTTTTCCTCGGGAAGCTACTAGATTGAATTATTGAAAATGGACAATAAATTAGATCTCTGATACAAGAATATAAATCTGAAGAAGCAAATCAATTTGAGCGTATCGCAAATCGTGGATTTTGCCAAAAATGTGGCATCAGTGAAAGGCGATATCATCCTTTCCCGATTTCTCGGGACTCAGGGTGACATGTTTGTATTGTGATGTCGGACGTGGCCGAAGCATATCCCACGTCTTGCTGCACACTCCATCAATTCTGTGATAAACAATTACAACCACCTCCAGCCAGCCGGCACCAACTCCAAAGCTGCCTCCTCGCCCTCAACATTCAAAATTCAGCCTCTAGTATCCAGATTATGACGTTTTTTGCCGGTCGGTCTTTTTTCTACTGAACAGTTTGAAAAGAAAAGCAATGAATCGTTTTAGATAATACCACCAACTTTTGTGCGTCGAACGATTCAAGATATCAGAGCGCATTTGCATATAATTTTCTCGGTCTTCATTGGTTAGCTCTATTCGACCCAAATTTTCGTGGAACTCGATATCCAATTTTTTAATTTCGTCGTCTGACGTTTTTAGAGTCGTGGCTTCTATCTCCTCCCAACCAAGTTCACGGCAGGCAATCAAGCGCCGAAATCCGCTCAACAATTCATTTTCTTCATTTACTAAAATTGGATTTAGTAAGCCAACCTCTTCAATCGATTTCTTGAGTTGACTTAAATCTGAATTTTCGATGCGAATCCGGGCGCCGATTTTGATGTCATTGATTTTAATTTTCATACTCACCTCAGTGGAAAAAATCGATCAACATGTATCTAAGTAAGACAGCCTGAAAAAAATTTATAGTAACAAAGCTGAGTCAATTATGTTAGCTTCGACGTAGTCAGTTTTCGATTTCGACTTTTGATATAAACTGCTTGGCAGGCCGGCACAGAATTGGACCTATTTTTTGTATATCACCTTGCCGCCCACAACAGTCATGAGAATTTGGACATTCCAGATTTCTTCCGGCGGAATAGCTGTGATATCGCGATCCATCATAACGAAATCAGCCAGCAGGCCTGGTTTTAATGCGCCTTTGACATTTTCTTCAAAAGAGGCAAAAGCAGCATCGGTGGTGTAGGCACGCAACGCTTCTGTGACGGTTATTTTCTGATCTGGTACCCAGCCATTGGGATTCTTTCCATCCAGTGTTCGTCTGGTTACCGCGGCATAAATTCCTTGCAGCGGGATTGGTGGAGCAACGTACCAATCGCTGCCCAAGGCTAATTTAGCGCCGCAATCGAGCAGGGAACGAAAGGCATAGGTGGTTCTGATTCGTTCAGCGCCAATGACATTTTCTGCCCAGCAGCCGTCATCAATCGCATGGTAAGGCTGCATGCTGGCAATGACGTGCAGTTGTCCAAAACGCGGAATATCATTCGCTGCCAGATGTTGGGCATGTTCAATACGAAAGCGCCGGTCACGCTCTCCGTTTTCTTTGCTGACCGACTCAAAAATATTGAGCATGAGGTGATTCGCTCGATCGCCAATCGCATGGACTATTACCTGAAGTCCCGCTTGGTCAGCGTTTTTGGTCCAGGAATAGAGATCTTCAAAAGAATTGACCAGTAAGCCGCTATCTTTCGGGGCATCAGTAAAAGGCTGGAAAAAAGCTGCCGTGTGTGAGCCAAGCGAGCCGTCGGCATAGCCTTTTAATCCGCCAAAGCGAAGCCAAACGTCGCCGTTTCCTTCTTTGGCGACTTTTGCTTTTAGCTCTTTCCAGGTTGACAAAGGCACAGCAGCACTAAGGCGGGTTTTTAATTTTCCGTTTTTATGGGCTCGTTCAAAAACAACCAGATCATCCCAGCCTCCCATGTGTTGTATTGAAGTAACGCCGTGTTCAGCAACATAGCTCATGGCTGCTTGGATGGCACGATCTTTCATTTCATCCGAAGGTTCGGGCACAGCCCGGTCAATGAGGTACATGGCATTGTCCTTAAAAATGCCAGTCGGGAAGCCAGCCGCATCTCGTACAATAGTGCCTCCGTCAATATCTTTGATATCTTTGGTAATGCGGGCAATTTTCATGGCTAAGCTATTTGCCAGCGCCATGTGCCCGTCAAGCCGATTGATCCAAACTGGATTATTGGTGGTAACCGAATCGATCCAATCATGGCAGGGCATGTCGCCGCCCCATAATTTATGATTCCAATTGCCACCAGTGATCCAGCTTCCCGGTTCAACAGCTTCAGCGTATTTTTTAATTCTTTGAATAAATTCAGCAGGAGTTTGGGCATCTCTCAGTTGCACTGAGGCCAATTGGAAGCCACCAGTTAAAAAATGCAGGTGGGAATCGATGAAGCCCGGAGTGACAAATTTTCCAAAACCATCAATGACAGTGGTGCTATCGGTGATGAGCTTTTTGATTTGTTTGGTCGTCCCAACGGCGACGATTTTATCGCCACAAACCGCCAGGGCTTCAGCTTTTGGAGCAGCAGCGTCGCCAGTCCAAATTGTGGCATCGAGAATCACCATGGTCACTTGTCCTCCGGTTGCATTTTTATTCGCGATGCACGAGAGGAAAAGCAAAAGCATGGTAGGAATGATAAGGTATCTGAACCAGAACAGGTGCTTTTTCATGTTTTCTCCTTTGTACCATAGCGTTCACTAATGTTGAAATTGCTTGAGTGCACAGCAAAACGTGGCCTATGCTTCGCCTACGCTTTTCCTGACAATACTGAAATGTCACCCTCAGACCTGAGAAATCGCGAAGGGATAAGCTCCCCCTTCGCTAAGGCTTTATCATCGGCAAAGCCCACTATGTGAGGTACACAAA
>CAZNDR010000120.1:0-10036 GCA_964571835.1 uncultured Cytophagia bacterium
AACATCAAAATTATAACCGCTTTAGCGGTTTCTTTCAGAACTCCATTTTAGAAGTAGAGGTATCTTGAAAACAAAATCATACTGAAGATTTGTTGAGTTGCATTTTGCCCAAAATAGTACTTGATATTTAACAAAAAATATGATAGATTGGTTTTGGCTATTTAATATAGCTAATGTCTCCAAAGACCGTCAGGGGTGTCGGCCAAATGGCTGACTGAGAAAATACCCTTTGAACCTGATCCGGACAATACCGGCGTAGGAAACGGCTGAAATAAAACGAGTTCTCTTTTTCAATTTTTAAAGCCATTTCCTATGAGGCAGGAGATGGCTTTTTTTATTTGAGGAGGATTCATTATGAGGTCACAAAAATTACTTTTATTGCTTGTGGTAAGCACAATTTTTTCCGTCCACGCACTATTTGCCCAAAATCGATTTCATATTAATGGTCGTGTTGCCGGTGGAGCGAGCGGCAATTGGCTAATGGGCGTCAATGTTGTTGTGCTGAACACCTCCCTGGGAACCGCTACCGATCAGGGCGGAAATTTTCGCCTTCCCGCTTTGCCCAAGGGCGATTATAAAATCAGTTTTAGTTACCTTGGCTACAGCACCCAATTAGTAACTATATCTTTAAATCAAAATGTAACCTTGCCGGAAATAGTTTTAAGCCAAACAGTGATCACCGGCCCGGTGGTAACTGCAGTGGCGACCAGGGCGAAAGAGCGGATTTCACCGGTTACCTTCAACACCATTCAAAAAGAGGACATGACGTGCCGTTATCCCTATCAAGATATTCCCGAAATTGTTACCGAATTGCCTGCAACCATGTTTTATTCAGAAGGCGGCTCTGGCATTGGTTATAACTACATGAGCATTCGCGGTTTTGATCAAAGGAGAATTTCAGTGATGATCAATGGCATTCCCCAAAATGATCCCTCCGACCACAATGTTTACTGGGTGGACTTTCCAGATTTTGCTGCCAACTTGCAGGATATCCAGGTACAGCGCGGTGCCGGCAGTGCCTTTTACGGTCCAGCAGCGATCGGCGGCTCAATCAATATTCAGACTGACTATTTCTCACCAACTCGGCAGGTTAAATTTTTCTCTGGCTACGGTTCCTTTAATACACAAAAATATGCGTTTGCTTATAACAGCGGACTAATTGCCAATAAAGTAGTTTTCAATGCCCGGCTGTCGAAAATTCAATCCGATGGATATCGCGACCGCTCCTGGGTAAATTTCTGGAGCTATTTTCTCGGCGGTGCCTATTATACCGAACGAAGCAGTCTCCGGGTGCATTGTTATGGCGGACCAATTAAGGATGGATTAACTTATGTTGGCTTGCCAAAATTTTACAATGATAATGACCAGCTGAGAAGGTTGAACTATGGCTACTGGGAATTGAATGCCGCTGGCGATTCGGTAAGTTACTTCACCCGGCGCCGCACTGATGAAATGGAAAAAGTAATTCAGCCGCATTTTGAAATCATCCACGAATTAAAGCTTAAACCCAGTTTAATTCTGAATAATAGCTTGTTCTACATTAAAGGAGTTGGCTACTGGGATTATGATGGCAGTTGGGGCTGGCCAGAATATTATCGGTTGACTCCTGAATATGGCTTTTCTGAAAATATTCAAATTCCAGCCAATGCGCTCATTCGGGCGGCCATGGATAAAAATCAAATCGGCTGGCTGCCGCAGATGACCTATCAATACAATGGTGGCGAATTAATTGTCGGCGCTGAGCTGCGAGCTCATCGCGGTCTTTATTGGGGGCGATTACAGAAAGGCGATGGCCTTCCCCAGCATGTGGTTGGTGATGGCGCACGGCGCTATTATCAATTCAAAGACGGTATGGACATTGCCTCGGTTTATGCTCATAATAATATCCAGCTTTGGAACAGGTTATTCTTGATGACCGATTTGCAATATGCCTATAAAAAGTACCTGTTTTTTGATGAAAAATATCTGGGCACAAAATTTAATGTTCCCTATCATATTTTTAATCCCAGGCTGGGCTTAAACTATAATTTATCGTCGTTAACAAATATGTACGTTAGCCTTTCCAATACTACCAGAGAGCCCCGTCTGGAAAATTTTTACAATGGTTTTGAAGCCAGCGACGGTGCTCATTTCCCCAATTTTGCTTTGAATGCGGATAGCAGTTACAATTTTGATGAGCCAATGGTAGCTCCAGAGAACCTGACTGACATCGAGTTGGGCATAAATTTTCAAACCGAATTGTTCAAAGGCGGATTGAATTTTTATTATATGGATTTTCACGATGAGATTATTAAACAGGGCGCCTTAGATCAATTCGGGCAGCCTATCACTGGCAACGCCGCACGTACTTTGCACACCGGCGTTGAATGGAAGGCTGAGGTTCACCTTTTGCCGCAACTGAGTTTAAGCGGAAATGTTCTTCAGTCAAAAAATGAATTAGTTTCTTATACGGAATATGATGCTGCTGGTAAAGCTATTGCTCTTGATGGCAATCCGGTCGCGGGTTTCCCCAGCACCTTGTTCAATGCTCGCCTGAGCTATGCCTGGGAAAATACCTATCTGGCCTTGGCATTACGGCATGTAGGTAAATATTATACAAATAACCATAAAGATGAAAAATTAACAGTTGATCCTTATTCAGTGGTGAATTTTTATTTCCGTTATCGTTTAGCGGCAGTTGGATTAAAAGGAGTAATCGTGCAAGCAAATATCAACAATCTGCTGAACAGAAAATATATGGCCCACGGTGAAGGCGCTACTTTTTTCCCGGCAGCGACACGCAATGGGTTTGTAAGTCTGCAGTACGAAATTCAATAGTTGGGGCAATCCTTGCCCAAGGGTAATTTTGTTTTGAAAATTGTAAATCAAACTGGAAGCAACAAATTGACAGAAAAAACAGTTGTCATCATCGCTAACGGCGAAGAACTCAATCCGGATTTGTGTCGAGCCATTGTCAGCAAAGATAATATTATTATTGCCGCTGATGGCGGAGCCGTAGCCTGCCAGAACGCAAAAATTTTTCCTCACTATATTATTGGAGATTTGGATTCTGTAACCGAAGACTTGCAACATTTTTTTTCTGGTTCAGAAATTATTCATCTGACAGATCAGTATTCCACAGACATGGAAAAAGCACTTAAATTGGCAAGTAGCCTTTCTCCACACAAGGTAAAAATCCTGTCTGCCCTGGGAAAACGTTCGGACCATGCCAATGCCAATTTACTATTTTTGCAGGAGTACAATGACAAAATTCCGGTAGAAATTTATGATAATTATGGGAAGCTGACAGTGCTCAAACCAGGCAAGCACCAATTTGAGTTAGAAATCGGCAGAACGATCTCATTTTTTTCATTTGGTCCAGTGGGAAATCTTTCTTTGCGAGGCTTTCGATATAATCTTGCCAACGAAAATTATGCCAACTATTTTGTTGGCAATAGCAATGTGGTTGAAAGTAAAACTTGTGAAATCGAATTTAAGCGCGGCCGGATTTTTATGTATTTGATAAATTCACTCCGTCAGTATGAGTGAATGACAAATTTTTTCTTAGAGACAAGATTTCAAATACAGCTCATATGGAGTGCATTCCCTTTGGGAAAAACACTTATGCGCTGGCTAAAACCAGTTTATTCCATTTTTATTATAATTTGATTGAGCAGCAATGAACGGCTTGAGTTTAGCAGCAGGATAATTTTTCTTTATTCTCACTGCAGGAGCAATCACAACAGGGCTCTGTTCCCTTAATAGCTCCTTGAATCACAGCAGCAGCGCAGCCAACGCCAGCCTTCACCCGAATGGCGCCCGCAGGGCAATTGATCTCGCAAGCGCCGCACTCCATACAGGAATCGCGGTCTTTGATCCGCGCCTTTTTTGCATTCATCTCGAATACGTCATGCGGACAAACCATCAGACACAGGCGGCAGCCGGAGCATCTGGCGGCATCTAATTCCAGTGTAACCACGTTGCGTAAATATTTTAACTCAAACATATTGTCCCTTTCATTTAGTTATGGCAGGTTTCCATTCTGTTTGTGCGCGGCAAAGCTCTTTATCGTCTGGCACTCTTTTTATACTGCAGCGATAGCTTAAATTTCCCACACGCTCAAGATAAACGGCAATTTCGTCGCGATAAATGGCTTCGCTGAGATAATTGATCTGGATTTCGCTTAACTGATGTGAGTGATGAAAATCGAGAGAAAAGCATTCCATAAGCCAGTCAATGTAGCGAACATTATTGACATGTCCATTGATGTCAATATCACTAAAACCAACCGGCATCTTCAAATTAGGTGAATCTGCTTGTGCGCCGGCTAATTTATTGAGTTCGATCTCCACTGACCGTTCCTCGACCATAGGTCGCGCCTCAAATTGTCCATCAATATTTTGAGGACGTTTTCTGGCCATATCAATGGCGTACCATTTCGTGGTACCAACACCAATAATACGGCGGTTGCTGTCGAATATTCTGAAATCACGCAGATAAGCCAACCGGCTCTTGCCGGCAGGCCAGGTGTGGATTTGAATGCAGTCGCCCCATTTTGGAAAAGAATAGATTTTGATATATTGGCTGGTCAAAACCCAAAACAGATTTTTCTCTCTTAACTGTGAAAATCCGACCTCTAAATTTTCAGCATGACGATAGGCTGATTCCTGCATAAATTTAATTAGCATCGTAAGTGAGACAAATCCGGTAGAATCGATTTCGTAGGAGTGAATATCATAATTATCAATCCAAACTCGTTGCCTTTTTTTGACTACCATTTTTTGTTTCCTGTTTTAAATTAGGCAAAAATATGGTCTTTATTTTCCTTCGGAAAAATTCTGGCTAAATGAAACGTTTTAATAACCAGCCAATAAATCCGCCCGCAAAGCTCACAATTTGCAAGGGCACGGCAACCTTCATCTCTTTTTTTACGCCAGAGAGAGAGGTAAATGTCGATGAGCCGGTAAAATTCATGGCAAAAAAAGATGAGATCGCTGACATCATAAAAAACCAACTGATTTTTTCGACAACAGTCAAAGACAAAAATTCTGGGAAAAATTGAAACATCAAAAAGACAGGGACAATCATTAGCCAACCTTTGCTGGCAAAAGCTTTGGTCGGCAGCAGAGGTAAAAAAAGCGGCGTAAAAAAAGTCCCCGACATAAAGGCGGCTATTAAGGCGACAATCGGCAGTCTGCCGAGATCGGCCATCAATTGAAAACTAATACCAGATGAATTTAAGCCAGACAAGATAAAAAATGCTACGCTAGCGATTAATAAATATTTTGCTCCGTGGATTATTTCCACTGGTGTTAGTACCAGTCGATTCAAAAGACTAAAATGAACGGTGCGCATTTTCTCGGTTGCCTTTTTCCCCAAACGAATGAATTCGGGAATATCGTGCGCCCTGACCGGGCCAAAAATTACTTTGAAGCCGGAGAGCTCTCTCACGCGGTGCGCAGAGACCCCGACTGCTCCTAATTGCGGCAGAATGAGCTGATGATGATTGATAATTTTTTTGAGCTGAGTTTTGCAAACTCGGCTCACCAATTCATCGGTGCCAAAAGTTCCCTTACCCGCAGCGCACCAAACATTTATCCCTTTTGTGTCTAATACTAAAATCCACCCGTCCACTTCAGACAGTTCTTTGCGCAGATAATCAAAGCTCATTTTGTAATTGGCCGTGACGAATACGGGCGCTTTCTCATTCGGTTCGCCGACTGCATATAAACCAGGCTCGATTTTATATTTCATGCGCCCCAAGCCTAATCGTGCCTTCACTGTCCCCCACAAATCGCTGCCATTCAAACTGGTTGCGACAATCGGAATTCGGCCAGTCCTGGTTGCTATTTCTCCTCTGATCATCTTTGTGAACGACATAAAAGCTCCGTTCCCTGATGTCTTCGATTGATGAATTGTTTCCCTTTTCCAGGTCAAAGCTATCATTTAATTGGGCAGGCAAAATATAAATCGCCAGCAATTAATATGCAAGTCATTTTTTGTCTAATAGAAATTTACATGAACAACCAATCTAAGCAAAAATGGTTAGTTTTTACAGGTGATAGCAGAGGTTACTTTTGCAAAAGATTCTGCTTGACATTTTCATAATATTTTATAACTTATAAAAGTGCAAATTCATTCTCATTCGCATAAAATGGGTAAAGTACAATAGCTTCAATTTTCGATAAGTTGATAAATAACCGGAAAGCGAAAAATGGAATTTTTTGATCTAATAAGAAAACGTCACAGCGTACGCGCTTATAAAAAAGATTTGGTGGAAGAAGCAATACTGCAAAAAATTCTTCAAGCGGCAAATCTTGCACCGACGGCTGCCAATCGTCAGCCTTTTCAAATTATTGTGATTCATACCAAAGGCAGAGAGCAAGAATTGCAGAAAATTTACGGTCGCGATTGGTTCACGCAGGCGCCTTTGGTGCTTTGTATTTGCGTTCGACCGAATTTAGCCTGGGTACGGCGGGACGGAAAAAATTATGGCGAGGTTGATGCTACCATTGCCATGGATCATCTCATTTTAGCCGCTACCGATCTGGGATTGGGGACTTGCTGGATTGCTGCCTTTGATCCTGAAGCAGCAAAGGAAATTTTGCAATTACCAGATGAAGTCGAACCGATTGCTTTTACACCATTAGGTTATCCGGCAGATGCAGCACCAGTCAAAAAACGAAAGAATGTGTCAGAGCTGGTGCGTTATGAGAGGTGGTGATTAAACATCACGCCACTTATGACCATAAAGATCTGCTGTCAATTTTAAAAAACAAAAAAAATCTACTGGCTGAAGTCAATCTTATCAGCGTGGTAAGGTTGCTCTGAAAGATTTGTACTGGCCAGCGGCAACAGTGCCAATGAAAAATTGGATCGAGTCAACAACCTGATGGTGATAGCACTAAATTTATTGCTCCAGCCAGATTACACATCGACTGCCTAAGCAGATACATTGGTCGCCTGAACAATATATTCTGCAAATGAGAGCTGCATCCACTGGTTCTGGGAAATTAATGCAGGCAATTAAAGATAAATAGAAATTAAGGCGCTACAGCTTAATAGGTTAGTTTTTCATCTAAAAACTCATGGAGGCGCAGGGCTGGATTTTGTCGCTCTGGCAAAGTCGCACCTGGTTGCCGAGCTAAAAAAGAGATGTCTCTAAAAATGTTCCTATTGGGAGACATTCCTTGTCAAATACATTCCAAATAACCTTAATTTTATTGTAAGAGGAGGGAAAATGTTGACCACAAAACGTGTCGTTATCTCAATCATTTGAGGCGTAATCTTCGGTTTTGTCTGCCTGATGTTAGCCAGTTCCAATCCGAATCCCTTGACTAATATGGTCAAATGGCAAATTGTGCTTGGGCGTACGATGTTAGGATTCGTTATCGGCATCAGTGCCATCCGGCTAAATTGGTGGTTGCACGGCATCATCCTGGGATTTATCATGAGCATCCCTATGGCAATCCCAGTATGGGACAACTCGAAAATTGCCATTGGCACCGTAGTTATGGGCATGATCTATGGCGTATTGACTGAGCTGGTGACAACAGTTGTTTTTAAAGCAAAAGCAGCGGGCAGGTAAATATCTGGCAAAATGACAAGTCGGCGACGTCCGGAACCTCTTGAAAAATTTTTTCAGGAGGTTTTTTTTGTCCTTGAATTGCCAGGCGAATAAGCATATTTAAGAACAGTGCAAGATTCAAAGTAGGATGTCAGTGCGTGAAATTTTCGATGAAAATTTTCCCGGTAGCCAGATCGTTTTCTAATTTCTTTAAAGTATTGATTTTGCCAATGTCCTGCCAATAGTTTTGATCAGCCGGATAAGCGATAATGTCCATTCCTTTTTCCACCAATTTCAAATAAAGGTCGACGATGGAAAAATTGCCGCTTTCAATGACTGCTTCGAATAATTTAGGAGAGATGACATGTATGCCGCAAAAGGCGCGCCGCTGTGTTTTACCATTAGGTATTCGTTTCATTCGGATAAGCTTTTGAGAGATGTCTTCATGGCCGCAAAGGAAATTTTTTTCATCCACCACGAAATAGCGGGATGATTTTCGCGATTGCACAGCCAGTGTTGCCAGTGCTTTTCGCTCCAGATGAAAAGCGTACATGTCGGCTAAATTAATGTTTGATAGAATGTCAACATTGTGAATAAAAAAAGGTCGCTCGTCATCAAAAAAATTTGCTGCTTTTAATAGTCCTCCGCCAGTGCCAAGAATTTTTTGCTCAAGCGAGATTTCAAGGTGGAGGTTGAAATTGTTTTTGCTTTGCAAAAAGGCAATGATCTGTTCGGCCCGATGGTGAACATTGATAATGATTTCTGTTACGCCCACCGAGTTAAGTTTTTTGATGACCAATTCCAATAGCGGAGTTTTGCCAATTTCGATTAATGCTTTGGGAAGGTTGTCGGTGAGCGGTTTTAAACGCGTGCCCAAACCGGCGGCAAGAATCATGGCTTTCATAAGATTTTTCGATTTAGTGGCAGTTCGGCATGAAACAAGTTGATGATGACTGGTTTAGTTTGTAAATAATTTTTAATTTGTTCAGCACAATAAACCGAGCGGTGCTGTCCACCGGTGCAGCCAAAAGAGATCATGAGGCGAGTGAAGCCTCGCTGCAAATAATTCGAAATTGCCAAATCTAATATTGCTTTTACATTTTCTAAAAATAACTGGACCTGAGGAAATTGATCAAGATAAGCGACGACTTCTTCGTCTTTCCCTGTCAATCCGGCAAATTTAGTCTCTCGGCCTGGATTGGGCAGAAAACGGCAGTCAAAAACAAAGCCACCATTATTGCCGGATGAATCTTCTGGAATGCCCGAAAATTGGTAGCCAAAACTGTACAGGTCAATGGTTAAATTATTCATCGCTATCGCCAAATTTTAAAATTGAATCATCTGCGACTATCACCTCAAAAACGCAGCGCAGAGCTGGCAGCAAATTAAAAATCTCCAATTTTTTTTCCAGCAAAATTTTTAAATTGTTGATAGCAAAAGGTACACTTTTAAAAAAATGTTTCTTCTTTTTTACGACACTTAAATAGCCGTAAGCGCCGAATGCTTGCATCATTCTGATCAAAACAAAACCATAAAAATATTTCATAAACTTTTTTAGATCGATTGGCGCGAAGCTGGGCAAAATAGCCAGATAGGCATCGAGAAGTTCGTCACGAAAATCTTGAGACAAATCGGCTTTGGCGTCGTACAAAAGCGAAGCCACATCGTATTGCAGCGCGCCACGCCTGCCTGATTGATAGTCAATAAAATAGGGAAGACCATTTTTGATCATAATATTCCGCGACTGAAAATCGCGGTAGAGAAAATATTTTCTGTCCTCCTGCAGCAAAAATTCAATGAGGGTTTGAAAATCTCTTTCAATGGCATCATCATCAATTCGTCCGGCACAAAAGGCATCAAGAAATCGGTTTTTAAAATAATGCAAATCCCAATTCATCGAGTGTTTACCAAAGATGACATGCTGATAGCACAACGAATAATCGACTTCAGGTCCGGCTTTGATTTGAAAATTGGGCAAGTATTCGATGGCCGCGCGATACATTTTTTTTATGTCATCAGTAAAACCGTGCTTTTCTCGGATGCTGGTCATCCATTCAAATAAGGTAAAATCACCAAGATCTTCTTCAAGATAGACTCCTTTATCAAGCTCTTCGATATAAATTTCCGGGACGCGCAAATCGAACGCTTTGAATTTTTTGGTGAATTCAACAAAGGCAATATTTTCATCTGGGTCATCACCAATTATTCCGATGACCGTTTCACTCCCAGAAAAAAGCCGAAATATTTTTCGATCAGAACCATTACTTCTTAAGGTTTGAATCGAATCCGGAGCGATGCCGTATTTTTTTTTGAAAATATTTTCCAGTCTCTGCATGCGCGCTATCTTGTTTTTTGATTAAGTTAAGAAATTTAAGTAATTATTCAAAGCATTTTTTTGCTAATTGTTCCCTAGCCAAATTCTATCGTTCCAGTTTCTTGTTGCTTCTATTGAACAAAATGGCTATATTCATTGTAAAAATAAACAATTTA
>CAZNDR010000121.1:0-10024 GCA_964571835.1 uncultured Cytophagia bacterium
TCATGTACGATGATGTCATGGAAAACTTCCAGCAGCAAGGGCAGCCGCGCTGGCAGGCAATTTTTAATCGGCTGCCGATGCAGAGTGATGTTGATGGACTTTATCGTAAATTTATTCCGCGGCAATTAGAAGTGCTGGCTAATTATGCAGCGCTAATTCTGGGAGTTCTCGAAGTCCAATCATTTTTCAGAAAAGCGGGAATGAAAATCGGCTCCAACACCGGCTATAATCGCCAAATGACCGACCTGCTGCTCGGGCTTGCCAAAAAACAGGGCTACCAACCCGACGCCACTGTCTGCGCCACCGAATTTCCTACTGGCAGGCCTGCGCCGTGGATGGCTTTTGCACTGGCGCAGCAACTAAATATTTTTACGCTATGGAAGCGATGCTCAAAATAGGTGATACTATTGCTGATATCGAGGAAGGATTAAACGCCGGCATGTGGACAATTGGCGTTGCTAAAACGGGCAATGGATTGGGCATGAGCGAAAGTGAAGTCCAAAAATTGGACGCTGAGACTTTAACATATCGTTTGCGTCAAGTTTATGAAACAATGTGCCGGGCAGGCGCCCATTTTGTAGTCGATGGCATTGGAGCTGTTCCCCCGCTAATTGAGGAAATTAATAAACTATTAGCACTGGGCGTAAAACCTTGACAAATTCGGTTAGCTTTGAGTTGATCTGAAAGGCGCTTCCAGCCGGTCAAAAAAACCGGAGGAAGCTTAAATATATTTCGTGAAAAAATTTTTTCAAAATTGAGGGATTTTCGATGAACAAAGCAGTGCTTATTTTGTTGTTTGTTTCCTTTATGACTGGTGTGGCTAAATCGGCTGATAAACAAAATTTCGCCAATCTGAGGCCGCCCAAAAATGGCGGCGTTTACGTCATCGCTCATCGCGGCGCTCACCTTGACATTCCCGAAAACACTTTGCCGGCTTATCAAAAAGCTATCGAGTTGGGTGTTGATTTTGTCGAAGTGGATATTCGCACCACCAAGGATTCTCAGTTTGTTAGCATTCATAATTCGAACATAGATGCCTATGTCGCGGGTGCTACCGGCAAAGTGAACGATTTTACGCTGGAGGAACTGCGCCGATTTGATGTAGGCGTTCGGGTCGCTCGTGAATGGCAGGGCACAACGATCCCGACTTTTGAGGAAATCCTTCAATTGTGTCAAGGAAAATGCGGCATCTACCTTGATCTAAAACAGGCACCGGTGGAGCCGCTGCTGAAATTAATTAAAAAGTACAAAATGGAAAATGAGGTAATCTGGTATGCAGATTTTGATGAACTGCGACAGTTAAAAAAACTCTGTCCAGAATGTATTCCCATGCCCGATCCTGGCCCCGAAAAGAATTTGCCAGCAATGATTAATCTACTACATCCTAAAGTCATTGCTGCGGTCTGGCGATACTATTCACAATCCTTTGTTGAGACGTGCCATCAAGCCGGCGCGATCGTGATTGTCGATGAAAGCAATCCATCCTGTTGGGAGCAGGCGCTGCAATGGGGAAGTGATGGCATTCAAACGGATTTTCCGGAAGAGCTGATAAAATTTTTGCAGTCAAAAAGCAGACCATAAATACAAATATAGGTAGACCTCTGATAATACAGTTGCCTCAGATTTATACGCCAAAATCCGTGGACGTTTTTTATTAGTGGGAGGATTTTTTTTAATTTTGTAAACCTGGTTACCTGGTAGAGCAATCTTTTGAAAGAGCCAAATTAAAAAAATTCGGTTTAAGAAAATGAAACTAAAATTTAGTTTTACGCTGCTTGTTGTTTTCCAATTATTTTTAATGATCCAAATTTGTGCTCAGGAAAACGAAGACTTTTTTCTTGCACCAAAAGTCGACTCAGTGCTAATTTCCATTTTTCAAAAATTTGAACAATATGAGATCATTGTCGAGCCGCATAAAAACGAGCCGGAATGGTGGGCTGGGGCACCATCGGTTGTCCGCGACGAAGAAGGATATTTCTGGCTTGCTTGCCGGATGCGCTCACCTGAATTTGCTAGAGGATTACGCGGTTACGAAATCCGACTTTTAAAAAGTCAGGATGGCATCAATTTTAAAAAAGTTCACGCCATACGCCGTGAAGATGTGCCGATCCCAGGTTTTGAGCGCCCGGCGCTGCTAATAGATCCGAAAACAAAAAGATTCAAGTTATACGGTTGCGGGCCCTGGCAAAAGGGCCCATGGTGCATTTTCAAATTTGATGACGCCGAAAATCCGACGGAGTTTAATCCATCATCTGCCCAACCAGTCATTCAGCCGCCAGCTAAAAAATATGAACGGGATGTTTCGGTGGTCGAGTACAAAGATCCGTTTATATTTTATGCACAGGGAAAATATCATTGCTTTGTTACCGGCTACATCCGCAGGAACGAACGGATATTTCATTTCACTAGTTTTGATGGTGAAAATTGGCAGCCGGTTGGCAACGTGAATCAACCGCTAATGGATTTGACCGGCTGGCACAATTTTTTCGTCCGTCCGGCTTCGGTTTTGCCAGTGGGAATTGGTTATTTGTTTTTTTACGAAGGCTCAAGCACCCAATGGTACGATCCGGTTTATAATGTGGTCACGGGAGTAGGCTTTACTTTTGATCTGCACAACATTATTGATTTAACGCCAAATTCACCACTGGTGATAAGTACTACGCCAGGCAAGTTTCACACCTGGCGCTATTCGAGCTGGCTATGGATAAACGGCGAAATTTGGGTTTATGTCGAAGTGGCGCGGGAGAATGATGCCAATGAAATTCGGCTGTTTCGACTAAAAATTTGATTGAAGGACTCTTGTAGACGGATTTAGATGATAACGCCCTAAATCTTTTTGTCAATTTTTATGCTAATTTATTCAACTGGAGCTTTTCAATGAAACTAATTATTACAGTGCAAATGATCGCTGCCTATTTGTTGTTGTTATTTGTTTTTTCACTTTTTGCTCAGTATGAGATTGGTATTGCCTGGGAGTTTAACGAAAATGGCAATTTGCAGGGCTGGACAGCCTCTCCAAATTTTAGCAACATTGAAGTGAAAGACAGCATGTTGACTGCTACTGTGGCCGGCTCTTTTCCATACTTGTCAAGCGAAGAATTTAATATTTCAGCTACTAATTATCGTTTCATATTTGTACGAATGAAATTGCCGGGCGCTACCAGCTCCAAGATTATCTGGAATAATGACAAGGGAGAATAGGGTTTTTATTGGTTCCCCGTTTACGCCGATACCTCTTTTCATGAATATCAATTGCCGGTATTTTTGCGAGAACAATGAAGGGGGCAGATAACCGGCATTCAAAAATTGGATTTTAATCCAGCGATGAATGCACAAATTGGCATAGATTACATCAGAATAGTTCATATCGGGCCTGTCCCCCAAATCGCCAGTTTTAAGCCGCTCCGAACTATCATTAAAAGAGGTCATGAAATTCCTTTGACCGCAATCGTGCAAAATAACGGCGATACCCAGGTAGAAATGAAAAGTGTTCTCACCCTTCCAGAAGAAGTGACCTGGCTGGAGAGAAAGGTGGAAAATACCCATAGAGTACTGTTCAGGGACATTGCCGATACGCTTTACTGGAGGATTAAATGCGATCATGAAGGAGACTATGATGTGTCGCTTGTCTTATTCTCAGATACAGCTACGGCAGAAGAAAAACTCACTCTGTCAGTCACTGACGAGTACTGGCAGCCAGAGGAAATCTTTTTGAGCGCCTGGTCGCCGCCTTATGCTTGGTATCCCGCTCCCTATGACACCAAAATTTTCGAGGATTATTTTGCAGCAAATTTTAATATCGTGTTGTGGGTCAGACCTGAAGAGACGCTGGTAGACATGGTTGAAAATTATGATAAAAAATATTTGTTGCTGGTCAGTAATTTGGTCGGCGGTGATTTGTATTTAAGAGCGCCTGGTGAGGTAATCTCTCCAGAAATCACTATGGATATGCTTGCTAATTTGGATGGATGGGTGGAGCAAGATAAAAATAATCCGCAGGTCATTGGTTATTTTATTTGTGATGAACCGCATGAGCAGGCATTTGAAAATATAGGAAAAGTTGTAGCTTATCTGCGTCAGAAAGATCCCACTCGGTTGAGTTTCGTCAATATCTGGCCGGGGAGCAGCGACACCGAGTACAAAAATTATATTAGCGCTCTCCTTGATAAAACAAAACTTGAACTATTCAGCTATGACCGTTATGTGTTCTTTAATGATCCAGCTGATCAGAATATTTTTTTCAACAACCTCAGCGTCATTCGGGAAGCGGCAATGAAGTATGATATCCCTTTTTGTAATATCATCCAGGCGATTGGCACCAATGGCACATCGGAGCCTCAGCTCAATTGGCGTATTCCCAACGAGGCCGAACATCGCTGGCAGGTTTATGCCTCGTTGGCTTATGGCGCCAAAGGAATAATTTGGTTTCATTGGCATCTTGATTGGGGCGTAACCGGTTCGCCGGCGAGCGAACAAATAATGGCTTCTATCAGCAAAACTAACGCCGAAATAAATGCGCTTAGTCCAATTTTGCTTGAATTAAACATCAAATCAGTTTACCGCTCGAAAAATGTCCCTGTTGGCGAAGCACCTTTGCCAGCAGACGCTTTGATAAAATCTGTATCTTCAAATGCCGACCTAGTTATTGGCTTTTTTAAAGATAAAAGCGACAGCGATTATGTGATGCTGATGAACAAAAATTTCAAAGATAGTATATCAGCGACCATAGCTTTGAATGGTACTTTGAACGACTTAAAATCGTTTGAAATAAATTCATCTAGTTGGATGGCGGTTGATTTTGATAACACCATCAATGGCGCAGTGTTCAAGTGCGATCTAATGGCCGCAGGAGGAAGGTTGTACAAATTGGACTTAGCGACTTCGGTTGGCATTCAATTGAAAAAGAAATTGCCGCATTTGTTTCAATTAAATCAGAACTATCTTAATCCCTTTAATGCAAATACAAAGATTACTTATGTGCTCAATCAAGACGGACAAGTCCAATTGGAAATTTTTGATATAAAGGGAAATTTAGTCAAAACATTTCATAATAATTTTCAATTAGCCGGAACACATGCTGTTATGTGGAATGCTGAAAATGAAGTCGCACAAAAAGTATCCAGTGGACTTAATGTGTGCCGTTTGAGCTTTGAGGAAATATTAGAGCAGAGAAAGCTGCTTTTCATAAAGTAAAACTATATTCAACTGAAAAAATTTCAGCAGTTTTTTCAGCGCTTGACTACATTAAACCATCGTTTAAGGAAATCAGGCATGACATTAAAAACCAACTTTAAAAATTTTGTTTCTTCCTCTTTAATAATTTTTTTATTAATTTTCTTATCTCTTTTATTTTGTGTTGAACGCCGGCCTCACATCAATTCTCACTATTTTCCCCAACACGTCACATTGACTGGCGAGCTGCGACGTCGGATAGCCTTGACACAAAAAAGATTGCAGGCTGACCACCCCTATCAAATTGATTTTACGGTTCAGGATGTGGCACGCATAAAAGGCAAGGAGCGCCGTTTTGAAGAATACGAAGGAGATATTTCAGGACGCGTTTTAAGCGCCTGGAGTTATTCGGCGCGTCTCTTCAATCAGCGCCCGGCAAAATTGGATTCTATCGCCCATTGCATTTTAGAGTATCAAAATGTGGATGGTTCGTTTGGCAAAGATCAGCAGCCGTTAGGTTGGGATTATTGGGGCAGACAATTGTGGGGACATGGTCGGCTGCTGGTGGGTTTGGTGGAATATTTCAAGCTGACACACGATGTTGATTATAAAAATTCCGCCGAAAAATTGGCTGACTATTTGATTAAAGGAATTCCCAGTTGGGCGGTCGAAAATCAATCTCACCATTGGTTCACCAATTACACCAGCTTGTTGGAATCACTAATGCTGTTGTACGAAATTTCCCCGCATGAAAAAATTCTTGACGCGGCAAAAAAAATTGGACTATTGATCCCCGAGTTTGGCGTCTATCACTCGCACGGCTATTTGATTTCACTGGTAGGCTTGGCTAAATTGCATCAGGTAACAGGTGAAAAAAGCTACCTAAAATTTCTCCATGAAACTTACTGGCATCATCTTTTTCCCCGGGCGCGGCAGATCGATGGCAGCGTGAGCGAATGGTTTCCCGTCGGGCTGCGCACTGAAGGCTGTGCCATTGTCGATTGGCTGCGCTTGAATCTGTTGATGTGGGAGATCAGCAAAGAGGGAATTTATCTTGACGAAGCAGAAAGAACCTGGCTCAATGCGCTGAATTTTCATCAAACCGGGAATGGCGCGTTTGGTCATGCAACGCGTGATCCTCGGGATTATTACAGCGACTATCATGAATCGTGGTGGTGCTGCCTCGAACACGGCTTGTTTGGCTTAACCGAGATTGCCAATTATTCAGTGGTCAGACAGCAAAAAGATCTCTGGATCAATTTTTATCATAGCCTAAAAGCTGCTTTGGAGCAAAGCGCTTCATCTGCTTCGCTGATTTTGAAAACAGATTACCCCGGCGCTGGGGATGTCTTCATTAAAATCAATCCGATTACTGCCGAAGATTTCACCGTTTACCTCCGCCTTCCGCTTTGGGCGAAAAACCATTCCATCAAAATTAATGATGAGCCCATTAACTGCCTGATCAAAAATGGCTTTGCTGCAATTTCACGAAGCTGGCAGCCAGGTGATGAAATAAAATTGACTTTTCCACTGGCATTGCGTCTGGAAGACAGCCGCGGCAATATTATCGAAAAACGGTTTGCGCCGCACAGCCCGATAGTTCCCGATGGATGCTTTTATTTTGGTCCGCTGCTGCTGGGCGTTGATTTAAAAAATAATAATCATCTGCCACAAAAAATTAAATTTGCTCAGGGAAAAAATTATGAATCTTGCATAATGCCGAACGTGGCGTTGAACAACAAGTTTGCCATTGCAGCGGCTCATTTTCAACTGTCGGAAATTTTCGGCGATCAAGAAACGATAAGCTATTTGACACCGCTGAGCGAACAGACTGGTTACACGCCTTGGACAGCTGAGCTGCAAAATTTTGTTCCCAATGGCGAGATGGGAATTGATCGTTATCCAGTGAGAATGATGTTTGAAGTCGAGTTAAATGATTGATTGGAGCAATAACACAATTTGAATATTATGATTAGGCATTATGTTCAGCAAATTTAGCAAAGAGATGATTGGAGTGAAAACCCTTATGGATTGCCTCCATCGAATGAAATCGAAACACTCCCGATTTTTTTATGTCTGAAAATTTTAAAATGTTAATTCATTGTAAGCTGAACAAAGGTACTAATCATTTTAATATTTTTAAAAAGGGAGAAAACTATGTCAACAAAAGAAATAGCTCGCGCTTTAAAAAATGCTTGCCTTCTCTTGTCGTTGATGACAACAATTTTATTTTCTCAAGTTCAATTGCAGCCTGGCGTGTGGCTGCGCGATTGGCTGCTGTGCGGTCCGTTTCCGCTGGAAAAAATTTCTGAAACCACTCCTGATATCAATCACTTGCCAGGCTTTGAGACAGATTTTCTCAAAGCCCACGGCGGTGAAAAAGGGCCAAAAATTCAGGTGGGACAGGTGGAAAAATTCGCCGGCGGCAGCGCCACCTGGGTTAAATATAGCAGCCCTGATTCTTGTGTTTCTCTCGATGAGGCAATTTCTAAAAATGATTTTGTGCTGGCGTATGCTTATATCGAAATTTTTTCAGCCGACGATGAAGTCTGTTTGTTAGCATTGGGCAGCAACGATGGAGGCAAGGTTTGGCTGAATGGCGAGCCAATCTGGGATCGACCCGAAGGTCGCGGTCTCACGCCGGATGAGGAGCTGTTGCCGGTTTATCTTCGTCAGGGCAAAAATGTCCTGCTATTGAAAATTGAAGAGCGCGGCAATAAGTGGGGATTCTGTGCCCGCTTTTTGCCGTTTGAGGCGGAGGCTTTTTTTAATTCTGCCCCAATTTTTAATATTGTAGCAAAAGAAGATGGCAGAGCATTTTTTCGCTTTTGCCAGCCGGTTGCTGTTTTAAAAAGAATTTTGCAGCCGCCGCAGGCTAAACTATGGGCATCACTACAGCCAGACAAAATGCTGTGGCAGGGGCAGTTAAAATTTGAACAGGAATTGCCGTTGAACATCGATCCGCACCGTTACCAAAAATATAATTTGACATTCGAGACCAATCTGGTTGATGGCAAAAAATTGTTAAAAGAAATCGTTTTTTCTGCTGGCAAACGAGTTGAACATGTGTTGTTTGACCGGGGAAAATCTAACTATGTCATTGTGCTGGGAAAGGAGGCTTCGGAGTCAGAGCAATGGGCTGGCAAAGAGCTTCAATTGTGGCTCAAAGAGATAAGCGGCGCTGAATTGCCAATCGTTTTGGATTCAGAAAAAATTAATCAAAACAAAATTGTGGTTGGTTTCAACGGATATGCCAAAACGTTGCTTGGCGAGGTTATTCAGCAGCCTAAAGATGACGATGAATCGTTTGTTTATCAAAATATCGGCACTGACGTGCTCATTTATGGCGGCAAGTTGCGCGGCAGCATGTACGGCGTCTTTGCCTTTCTGGAACGAGAGTTGGGCTGCCGCTGGTACACGCCCAAAGTAAGTATTGTCCCTCACAAAGATCGCTACACTTTCGATTACCTTTATTTTGCCGAAGCACCCAGTCTTCGCGTGCGCAATGATTTTTATTTTGAAGCTTTTGAGCCAGTTTGGGCAGCGAGGAATAAGATCAATGGCGCCATGAATTACCGCCAGCAGGTCGGCGGCGTCGAGTGCTATTGGTCAGTGCATACGTTTTATCCGTTAATGCCGCCGGAAGAATTTTATGATGAGTTTCCTGAATATTACAGTTTGATTGATGGGAAACGGATCTTTGATCATGCCCAGTTGTGTTTGACCAATCCTGATGTGTTAAAGATCATCACGGAGCGAATTAAACAAACCATGCGCCGACTTCCCGAATATCTTATTTATGATGTTTCGCAGAACGATTGGCGCAATCCCTGCCAGTGCGAAAAATGCCAAGCCCTAGCTCGACGCGAAGGAAGTGAAGCTGGGCCGGTGATTTGGTTTGTCAATCAAGTGGCAGAAAATATCGAGCAAGAATTTCCTGATAAATTTGTCGGTACACTGGCGTATCAGTACACGCGCAAACCTCCCCAATCGATTCGACCTCGACACAATGTGGTGGTCCGATTGTGCAGCATCGAGTGCTGTTTTGCTCACGATTTTTTTACTTGTCCTGAAAATGAATCGTTTGTTCAGGATCTATTAGGCTGGGCAAACATTTCACCGCATCTGTACATCTGGGATTATGTGGTCAACTTCAGCCATTACATTATGCCCTATCCCAATTTCCGCGTGTTGCAGAATAATATTCGCACATTTCGGGATAATAAGGCCATAGGCGTTATGGAACAGGCTGCCTATCAAAGCCGCGGCGGCGAGTTTTCTGAACTACGGGCTTATGTGATTGCCAAGTTGTTGTGGAATCCTGAAATTGATGTCGACCAGGTGATCCATGATTTTATGTACGGCTATTACGGGCGGGCTGGTCAGTATGTCAGAAATTATTTTGACCTGCTGCACAATCGACTCACGCCTGAAACACACCTTCATCTTGGTTTATCTCCCAACGATAAATTGTTTTCAGATGAATTTATCAACCAAGCAGAGACAATTTTTGATCAGGCAGAAAAAGTGGCTGACAATGAGGAAATACGCCAGCGAGTGGAAATGGCGCGCCTGCCCATCATGTATCTAAAATGCGTGCGCAATCCATTAACGGCAAAATATGACGGCAGCTATCGCCGGTTTCAGGAAATTGTGAAACGGGAGGGCATTACCCATTATGCAGAGAGCGGCGAGCCGCAGCGGCAGGAGTTTCATCGGCGAGTTGAAGAAAGTAAATAATATTTTCAACCTCCCCCAGGCTTGGAGCCTGCGGGAGATTAAAAAAGAAGGAAACGTTATGCCTATCAGAAACCAGTTCTTTTCCAATGGAGAATATTATCACATTTACAAC
>CAZNDR010000122.1:0-9900 GCA_964571835.1 uncultured Cytophagia bacterium
CCAAAGAACAGCGCCGGGCCTTAGCCGACCGCATAAAAGACCCGCAGGATGAGATGAAACTGGTGATTGTGCGCGATATGTGGCTGACCGGTTTTGACGTGCCGTCGCTGCATACGCTTTACATTGATAAGCCCATGCAGGGCCATAACCTGATGCAGGCCATTGCCCGCGTAAATCGTGTCTACAAAGACAAACCAGGCGGTTTGATTGTTGACTATCTCGGCATCGCATCCGATTTGAAAAAAGCACTTTCCTTTTATTCAGAGAGTGGCGGCAAAGGCGACCCGACGGTTACTCAGGAAAAAGCGGTTCAACTTATGCTGGAAAAGCTGGAAGTGGTTGCAGCCATGTATCACGGTTTCAATTACGAAGATTATTTCACGGCGGATACGTCGCAAAAACTGTCGCTGATTTTGGCTGCCGAAGAACATATTCTCGGATTGGAAAACGGCAAGAAAAGGTATGTGGATGAAGTGACAGCTTTATCAAAGGCTTTTGCCATTGCCATTCCGCACAAGCAGGCAATGGATGTCAAGGACGAAGTTGCATTTTTCCAGGCAATCAAAGCACGGCTGGTAAAGTTTGAAACGCCCGGTCCCGATAAAACCGATGAAGAGTTAGAAACTGCCATTCGCCAGGTGATAGACAAGGCTTTAGTCACGGATAAGGTTATCGACCTGTTCGACGCCGCCGGAATCAAAAAGCCGGATATTTCCATCTTGTCTGAAGAATTCCTTTTGGAAGTCAAAGGCATGAAGCACAAGAATATCGCCATGGAATTACTAAAGAAACTTTTGAATGACGAAATTAAATCGCGGGCGAAGACCAATCTGGTGCAAAGCAAAGCCTTACTGGAAATGTTGGAAAAAGCAATTCTCAAATACCATAATAAGATTATTAGCGCCGCTGAGTTCATTGAAGAACTCATAAAGTTGGGCAAAGATATTCAGCAGATGGACAAAGAGCCGCAGGAAATGGGCTTGTCAACATTTGAATACGCTTTTTACACGGCGATTGCCAATAACAAAAGCGCACGCGAGCTCATGCAGAAAGATAAGCTGCGCGAATTGGCCATTGTGCTTTTTGAGAAGGTCAAGCAAAATGCCAGCATTGACTGGACAATTAAAGAAAGTGTAAAGGCTAAGCTGAAAGTAATCGTAAAAAGAACTTTGCGTCAATATGGCTATCCGCCAGATATGCAGAAGCTGGCTACTGAAACTGTTTTAAAACAAGCGGAATTGATTGCTAATGAATTAACCAAAGAAAAATAATGAGTTTTTTGGGAAGTTTGCAGATATTGGTATTATCAAAGGCATACATAATAATTGGCTCAACCTGAAACCGCAGCGGCGGCGCGGTTTTTCAAATTTTGCAGCCCACATATAGTTTTTTGGCTATTAAAAGTGTGTGCACAGCGATAATGCAGCAAGTTAGTCTAAATGTTATGCCTTAGACTCAGATATAATAATTTTCTCTAATTGCACATCTTGTTTTTAATTTATATATTTACCATAATCCTGAAAATGACTTGAAAATTACTCTGATTTTTTGTATTGTAGTACACAAATTGTAAGGAGTTTCAAAATGAACACTGCTTTATCTGTACGGTTGCCAGAAAATTTGGCAAACGCACTTGATCAAATAGCAAAGGAAACTGAAAGACCAAAATCGTTTCATATTCAAAAGGCTTTAGAAATGTATTTTGAGGAACGCGCTGATTTACAAATTGCTCTCGATCGACTAAATGATCCGGCTGATCCAGTACTCAGCTTAGACCAAATAAGAGATGAAATTGGCTTATAAAATTACATTCAAGAAAACAGTATGAGAAATACTTTAAATTTTATGTTGCATTAGCTGCCTCAATTGTGCATATTGTTGTAGCTCAATAATGTACGTGAAAGGATTCAAAAATGAAATTTTTAACAGTAAGAGATTTAAGAAATAAATCGGCTCAGGTGTGGAAGGACCTTGCGCAAGAAAAAGAAATGGTTATCACAAATAATGGAAGACCTGTGGCAATTTTATCTTCCATCAATGAAAGCAACTTTGAAGCTGCTTTAAATTCTATCAGACGGTTGCGTTTGGTTGAGGCCATATCGTCAATACAAAAGGAGTCGATTAAAAAAGGTAAAAATAAGATCACGATCAATCAAATCAATCATGAAATAAACGAAGCCCGCAAGGCTTTGAAACAATGAAAGTGGTAATTGATACCAATGTCTTTATTTCAGGCTTATTGACACCTTATGGATCTGGTGCAGAAATTCTTAGATTATTTGCCAATGGGAAATTAATTTTATGTTATGATTCCCGTATTTTAGATGAAAATGAGGAAGTATTAAATCGAAAAAGAT
This sequence comes from uncultured Cytophagia bacterium, assembly GCA_964571835.1. Lineage (GTDB taxonomy): Bacteria > Zhuqueibacterota > Zhuqueibacteria > Thermofontimicrobiales > Thermofontimicrobiaceae > CAZNDR01. The sequence goes on from CAZNDR010000122.1 coordinate 2,358, forward strand.
CGGCTTTGTCGCTCAGCAAAGAATATCTTAATTTGTCAAATACCAGAGAACTCAATCGCTGATCACTTGATGCTGCCCCCAATCCCTGCTATCCCCATTCTGCCAAATTTTTCCTTGACAATGTAAAAAATTATTATTACCTATGGTTTGAAATTTTTGTCTATTAATTTTTCAGCGCTATAATTTATTGATGCGTGTTCAGGATCAATCGGCAATTTTGCGTTAGCAATTTTGCTGAAATAAATTTTTTGTTTTAAAAAGAAGTGGCAGCCTCGCCATAAAAGCTACCGATGCCATCGCTTGAAGCAATGGCATCGGTTTGGCGATGTTACGTTTTTATCTTTAACAAGTATAATGCAATCAACGATTCACAAAAGCGTTTTATGAAAGAAAAGATAAATTTATTATGACAGATACAACCAGCAGCCAAGCTCCGTTGCTAACGATGCGAGGAATTGATAAAAAATTCCCTGGCGTTCAAGCTTTGAAAAACGTCTCGCTCGAATTATACCCGGGCGAAGTGTTGGCGCTGATTGGAGAGAATGGCGCCGGCAAAAGCACGCTGATCAAAATTCTCGGAGGCGTCTATCGTGCCGATGCTGGTGACATTTTAATTGAAAATCAGCCAATAGAGATACTTTACCCGGCAGCAGGACAGCAGGCAGGCATTTCTATCATTTACCAGGAATTAAATCTCATCCCTGATTTGACGGTGCGCGAGAATATTTTTCTGGGAAAAGAAAAAACCAAAATGGGGTTTATCAATGCCGCTGAAGAAAAACGGCAGGTGCGACAGTTGTTTGAAAAAATTGGCAGCGCCATCAATGTTGAGGCGCGCTGCGGCGATTTGACGGTGGGGCAGCAGCAGGCAGTGGAAATTGCCAAAGCGCTATCTATCAATGCCAAAATTATTGTCATGGACGAACCATCGGCAGCGCTGACCGTGGCTGAAGTGGCACACCTATTTCAAATTATTGGCGATCTGAAGAAGCAGGGCATCGGCATTATTTACATCAGCCATCGCTTAGAGGAGATATTTGAAATAGCCGACAGAATAATGATCATTCGCGATGGCGAACATATCCACACCTGCCCCATCGATAATATCACCCACAAGAAATTAATAGAACTGATGGTGGGACGACCGCTGGAATTGGAATTTCCCAAACACCAGCCTCGGCCGGGGCAGGAGCGCTTGCGGGTCGAAAATTTGTGCTCAGCGGATGCTGTCCGTAACGTGAGCTTCAGCGCCAGAACTGGTGAAATCCTGGGCTTTGCCGGCTTGGTTGGCGCTGGCCGTTCTGAGACCATGCGGCTGATTTTTGGCGCTGACCTTGCTGATAGCGGTCGCATTTTTATTAACGAAAAAGAGGTGACCATTCGCACGCCAAAGGAGGCCATCAAAAATCGCATTTGTCTCTTGACCGAAGATAGAAAAAATCACGGTCTCATTTTGATTCATACCTGCCGCGAAAATTTCGGTTTGCCCAATCTGGATCTGTTTTCCAGAGGCCTGTTTCTGGATCAACAAAAAGAAAAATCCAGTTTTTTCAACTATATCCAACAGCTCAAAATTAAAATTGCCAGCAGTGAACAGATGGTGATGAATCTTTCCGGAGGAAATCAGCAAAAAGTCGTGCTGGCAAAATGGTTAGCACGGCAGGCGGATATCATCATTTTTGATGAGCCCACCCGAGGAATTGATGTTGGCACAAAGCTGGAAATTTATCTTTTGATTAGCCAACTGGCTGCTGAAGGCAAGACTGTTTTAATGATCAGCAGTGAACTGCCAGAGATACTGGGCATGAGCGACCGCATCATTGTGATGCATGAAGGACAAATTAAGGGAGAAATTACCGATGTGGCAAAGGCTACCCAAGAAGACATCTTATCGATGGCGATTAGCTGAATAAGTCGTCAGTTAATAAATAATGTGAATGACCAGTTGAATTATTGTCGCATAAAGGGAAGGGCTAAAGCCCAAAAATCTCAGGGCAATTTATCAAATTCTCTGTTCTAAAGAACGGAGCTATTCAATATTTATTAATAGCTCCGCCATGTATGGCAGAGAAACCCAAGATAGCCGTTACCAATTGGGCTTTAGACTAGACAGTTTTTTGACTGGTCATTCATATTAATAATCATTACTAATACATGATGCTTTAATTGACAAATAGTTTCAGTTCTTTTCCCCATGTCCTGTCCTGACAAAGCCGCATTGTTGCTGGTTTTGCTAATGGCTAAATGCAAATAATATGCCAGGCAGAGCTAACTTAAATCTATTAGCGACCGACCACGCACCTGCCTGAAATTGGCAGCAATTTAACCTATCAAGCAAAAAGTATTTGATCAAATCAATCGGGCAGTCTCAAGTCATTCAATCCTTATTTCGCTGCTAAAAAATTTTTCGCCGCATAAGTCATCAGCAATAAACTGCTTGATTTTTTCTTTCAATTTGAGTATAGTATGGCTCTCGAAAAAATTAGCTTTGAGGTTTTATGAAATTCATTGCCGATTTGCACATACATTCACATTATTCTCGCGCCACCAGCAAAGATTTGACTTTCGAACAGCTATTTCGATGGGCGCAACTTAAAGGCATCAAGGTCGTCGGTAGCGGAGACATCTCCCATCCGGGTTGGTTAGAAGAAATTAAAACCAGACTCGAGCCAGCCGAAGAAGGTTTATTTAAACTCAAAGATGAATTTGCTCAACCCGTTCAACAACAGATACCCAAAGCGTGTCACGGCGAGGTTCGGTTCATGCTTACCGGTGAGATCAGCAATATTTATAAAAAAAATGATCTGGTACGCAAGAATCACCAGGTGGTCTTTTTCCCGACTATCGAAGTGGTGGAAAATTTTCAAAGTAGATTGGAAAAAATTGGAAACATACGTTCTGATGGCAGACCGATTTTAGGACTTGATGCAAAAAATTTACTGGAGCTCATTCTCGAATCTCATGAATTGTCTTACTTGATTCCGGCACATATCTGGACGCCGTGGTTTTCTGTCCTCGGCTCTAAATCTGGTTTTAATTTCATCAGCGAATGTTTTGAAGAATTGATAGAACACATTTTTGCCGTGGAAACAGGTCTTTCTTCAGATCCGCCAATGAACTGGCGATTATCCCAATTGGACCGTTTTACTTTGGTTTCCAATTCGGATGCGCATTCACCAGCAAAATTAGCTCGTGAAGCGAATTTGTTTGCCTGCGAGCTTTCTTTTTCCGCTATCCGAGATGCTCTGAAAACTGCTGATCCGAACAAATTTCTGGGTACCATCGAGTTCTTTCCCGAAGAAGGAAAATATCATCTCGATGGGCATCGTAAATGCAATGTCAGAATGAATCCCACTGAAACAGTGGCTAATAAAGGTCTGTGCCCTGTTTGCGGCAAGCCGGTTACAATCGGAGTATTAAACCGGGTCGAAGAATTAGCCGATCGCCCAGAGGGTGCAACTCATGATAGAAAGAAACCTTTTCATAGCCTAATCCCCTTGCCAGAAATTCTCGGCGAAATTTTTGGCACAGGTCCCGATTCCAAAAAGGTGCATCAAAAATTGGAAAAGCTATTGTCAAAAATAGGCTCTGAAATTACTATTTTGTTGCAGACGCCTGTGGAAGCCATCGAGAAGGCAGACAGTTCTTTGTTGGCAGAGGCTGTCCGCCGCATGAGAGCCGGCGAAGTGAAGATTGCGGCTGGATACGATGGAGCCTACGGCAATATCAAACTATTTTCAGAGCAGGAAAGAAAAGATTTTGGCGCTCAAACGGCAATTTTTCAGACAAACTCTTTCCCCCTTTTGGAAGAGCAAAACGCTGTGAAACAAATTTCCGTCGTTAGAGAACCAAACCACAATTATAAAATTGATGAAGAAAAAAATTCTCCAACCGTGCAGCCGGTAAAGCTATTTGAAGACATTGAAGAAAAAAGCGGCCTCAACAAACGCCAGGCAGAAGCGGTCGACTATGAGGGAAATTCCCTGCTTATTGTGGCCGGGCCGGGTACAGGGAAAACTCGGACGTTGACTTACCGCCTCGCGCATCTGTTGCGCACGCGGCAGGTGTCACCAATCAATATTTTAGCCGTAACTTTTACCAATAGGGCGGCTGAGGAAATGCGCCAACGATTAAGCCAATTGGCGGGAAAAGAAATCAGCCAGCAAATCACCATTAAAACATTTCATGCTTTGGGCGCCCTCATTTTGCGCAGCGAAGCAGCAAGTCTGGGGATCGACGCGCAGTTTTCCATCTATAATGAAGACGACAAATTACTGGTGTTAAACAAAATAGCCCCCAGTTTGTCGGCAAAAGAAAAAAATGAATTGGCTGAGAAAATTTCACAGGCAAAAAATCAATTGCTGGAGGTGAAAGCAAATGAAAAATTGATTAAGCCATCCAGCAGCGAAAAAAATTTTCAGCACCTTTATGAACGCTATCAACAGGCATTAAAAGCAAGGCAAGCGTTTGACTTCGATGATTTGATAGTGCAGCCCATAAAATTATTCAACGAACATCCCGACATAAAACAAAAATATCAGGAAAGATTTTTGTATATTTCAGTGGATGAATATCAGGATATTAATTTTGCCCAGTACTACTTGCTGCGCCAATTGACCTTTTATAAAACTAACTTATGCGTGATCGGCGATCCGGACCAGGCAATTTACGGTTTCCGCGGCTCGGATCGGCGGTTTTTCCTGCAATTTGAGCAGGACTTTCCCGGCACGAAAATTTTTCGATTGGATAAAAACTATCGATCAGTATCTTCGATCTTGAAAGCTTCGGCTCAGGTAATTGCTAAAAATGAAGATCACCAACCAACCAATATCTGGTCAAATTTGGTGGGCAAGACGCGAATCGATATCTTTCAAACGCCAACCGAAAAATCTGAGGCCGAGACTATTGTACATCAGATCGAGCGAATGGTCGGCGCGACCAGTTTTTTTTCTGTGGATTCGGGAAGAGCCGGCCAGGAAGAACCAGGGGCGTATTCAGGCTTTTCAGATATCGCCGTCCTGTACCGGATCAGCGCTCAGTTGCAGGCGCTGGAGGAAGCGTTCATCCGTTCTGGAGTCCCATATCAGACTTTTGGTGAAGTGCCATTTTATCAACAACCAGCAGTGAAAGAACTAATTTGCTATTTGAAAATATTGCAAAATCCACACTCAGATAGCGATCTGTCTCACATCCTTCACGTGCCGCCTCGCCGAATTGGCGAGCAAACTTTAAATATTATTTCTGCCTATCAGCAAAGAAATGGATTGTCTTTGTGGTCGGCAATGGAACGATGTCACCACATTGTCTTGCTGAGTGAGACGCAAAAACAGCCCCTTTTGCAATTGGTGGAAAAGGTCAAAGAAGGCCGTCAAAAACTGGAGAGTTATTCAGCCCCTGAATTGATCGAATTTGTTTTGAATAATTTCGGCCTCCGATCCTATTATAAAAATGATAAACAGCGATTATATTTTTGGGAGCGCTTAAGAGAAAAAAGCCAAAACCTGGCAGTGAGTTTAGTCGAAACTCTCGAAAAGATTGTCCTGCAAAAAGAGACGGATGATTATGAGCCCGCTGCCGAAAAGGTCACGTTGATGACGCTCCATGCGGCAAAAGGTTTGGAATTTCCAGTTGTTTTTATTGCCGGCTGCGAGGAAGGCTTGATACCTTATCACCGATCGGACCAAGCCATTGAGAATCTTGAGGAAGAACGGAGGTTGTTTTACGTCGGCATGACACGTGCTAAACACCAATTGATTTTGTTGCGCGCCAATAGCCGTTTTCTGTTTGGCAAAAGAAAATCCACTCGACCTTCACGATTTTTGAATGACATCGAGCAGGCACTAAAAGAAAACCGGCACGCGCAAATCAAAGAAAAATCCAGGGAAAAATTCGGCAAAAAAGACCAATCTCAAATGTCATTATTTTAAATTGAAAAAACTGAATTTGGTAGCTCTGGTTTGCCTCAGAAAGCTAATTGATCCAATCGATTTTCGCTTGCAATATTCTCACAAATGTCCTATATTAGACCCACATTTTTGAAATGGTGACTTTCTCAAGAGACCGTATTAGCTAGTGGTTGCGGTTTTTATGGTGAACCAAATGGCTGAGAATTTCTATTGAACAGCTAAACCATTCTTGTTAAAAATTTAGATTGATAAAATGATTTAAAAATATGTCTCATTTTCAGCTTCAATCATTTATCTCCTTAACGAATAAATAAGCTATCTTTCGGTCGTCAAAATCGATAAACTGGCAACAGGTGTTCAAGGCAAAAAATTTTAAAGGCATGGCACAAACAAAAAAACAGAAACAGGCGATTTCCTATTTGCAGGTCATTCAGCAGCTTAAAAAAGAAAATTTAGCAGCAGTTTATTTTATTTTTGGTGAGGAAAAATATCTTCACGATTTGCTGATTGATAAACTGACCAAGCTGGTGCTCGAAGCAGCGACGCACGAATTTAATTTTGACCTGTTCTATGCTAGCGAAGTGGAGGCAGACAAAATAGTAACTATTGCCCGTTCCTATCCCATGATGGCGCCGCGACGAATTGTTGTTGTAAAAGATATCGATGCATTTAAACCATCGTCCTTGAAACAGATAGTGGACTATGTGGCCAAGCCATCTTCTTCGACGACCTTAATATTGACCTCAGATAAAAAGGCGTTCACCGGCAAAGGCACAACCACTCTTCTTTCGCATTCAATAGCGGTAGATTGCCGCCAGTTATATGAGAATGAGGTCACGCCCTGGATCAAAAATTACCTTCAGTCAAAAAAAATCGATATTGAAATTCAGGCGATCCAGTTACTGCAAGATCAGGTCGGCAATTCATTGCTCAATTTGGTTAACGAAATAGAAAAAGTAGTGATCAATATTCAGCCACGGGCAAAAATTACTGTTGAAGATATTAAAAATGTAACCAGCAGCTCCAAACAAAACAGCGTTTTTGAATTGTGTGATGCCGTGGGTACAAAGAATTTCCCTAGAGCAATTACTATTTTAACTAATTTATTAGACCGAGGAGAAAAGCCCACCGGCATCATTGTTCAATTAACGCGGCACATTTCCAATATGATGAAGATCAACGAAAGCCTTCGCTTGAAAAAAGCTAGTGCGCAAGAGTTAGCCGCTTTGACAAAACTAAATCTTTTTTTTATCAACAAAATAAGAAGCCAAGCTGCTAATTTTACGTCCGATCAATTAAGGCGAGCTTTTGATTATTTGACAAAAGCCGATTTTCATCTCAAAATAAGCTATCAGCCACCGAAATTGGTAATGGAATTATTGCTGTACAATTTGATCAAAGCAAATTAGCCAAGAAGAATTATTTGGGAACTTTTAGAATTAAGGTCAGGTTAAAATTTCGTAAGGAAAAGTTGATGACAGATGAAGGAAAAGGAGCTCGGCTCACTGACGAAGATTTGATAGAGCGTTTTCAAGCAGGCGATCTGTACGCCTTTGATTTAATTGTCAAAAGATATAAAAATCAATTATTAAATTTTATTTATAGATTTTTAGGCAATACCGAAGAAGCAGAAGATT
>CAZNDR010000123.1:0-1549 GCA_964571835.1 uncultured Cytophagia bacterium
GGCAATCAAGTTTGCTTTAAAAAATAAAGCGTTTATCTTGGTAAATTAATAAGCCTGTTTTGTTGAAGATGTTATTAAGCAAAAATTTGATATTTCATCAGCTTTTAACAGGCTTTATGATTGGCTGCATAAAAAATATACTTTTCTAGCATATTGCTATTGCTGTAAATGGAGCAGGAGGAACCATGGACATTAAAAAAGAGACCTTGAATGATGTCGGCATCATCACTTTTTTGGGAAAAACGCTTGGCGAGCCGGCTGACACGAAAAATTTTGAACAGCATTTAAATGAATTAATCGATCAGAAAATTGATAAAATCGTACTTGACTTGGCAGAAGTGGAGCGAATCAACAGCACTGGCCTGGCAATTTTAATAACCGCAACAACGTTATTCAAAGATTGCGGCGGACACAAAGTCGCACTCGCAGGTAGTAATGATTTTATCCACGGCGCACTATCAGTAACAAAATTAAGTCAATTTTTTGATTGCTATGAAAATGTCAATCAAGCGTTAGCGGCTATTGAGCAGTCTACTTGCTAATCCAAAACCTCGCTTTATTAAATTTCATGAATGAGTAGTTTATGATTGTAAATGCCAAAGAATATTATCGAAAATTAGATTCCTTTTTATCGGAAATATATCATGTCGGTTCTGACAATGTCTTGATGACAATAATTGATGAGTTAGTGAATAAATTAGGCCGAGACCTGCGGATTAAAAACGGACGTTTGTATGAATTGCAGGATGATAGCTATTTGTTGGTCAGGACGGTGAATATTGATTGGGTCAGGGAACAAGAAAAAAAATTTTATATTCTTGACCAGGTCGTCAGCTTGTTATTATCCCATAGTTGCTATATTTTCAATAATCCAGAAGAACAGGGCAAATTAAAAAAAGATGCCAATGCTACTTTTGTCGGATTTTCGCTGCAAAAGGATGAAGAAAGTTGGTTATTTGTTTTTGAATTGGGAGATGGCTGGGATAGGGAGGAGATCGAATTTTCTTTTAATACAATAAAAAAAGTTCTTCATGCTCGTCTTTCTAGCGAACGTTTTTCAGTCTCCATGAAGCAGGCAAGATTAATTCAAAAGAGTTTGTTGCCCCGACGACCACTGAAAATAGAAGGTTTTGACATTTTTGGGAAATCAATCTCGGCAGATATTGTTGGCGGCGATATGTACGATTTTATGGCTTTCAATGGCAGCCATTTTGGCATTGCCATTGGTGATGCCAGCGGACACGGTTTGCCTGCCGCTTTGCTGGTTCGGGACGTGGTCACTGGACTGCGGATGGGATTGGAAAAAGAAATGAAAATCACACCAGTGCTGGAGAAACTAAATCGAGTCATTCATAACAGCACAATGTCAACTTCGTTTACTTCGCTGTTCTATGCAGAGATAGAGACAAATGGAGATATTGTCTACTCGAATGCCGGACACCCGCCTCCAATGCTTGTTTCAGAAAATAAGATTGAATTGCTCAATCGTGGTGGCACAATTCTTGGGCCATTGCCAGAGGTCAAATTAAAACGAGGCTTTACTTCCATG
>CAZNDR010000123.1:1559-9881 GCA_964571835.1 uncultured Cytophagia bacterium
GAACCAGGAAGCGCTCTGGTTTTGTTCAGCGATGGCATTATCGAAAGGCAAAGCCATATTGGTAAACGATTTGAAATGAGCGGATTAAAAGATTTGGTCATCAAAAATTACAAATTAGGAGCTAAAGCCCTGGTAGAACAGATAATAGATTTTGTTTATATTTTTGGCAATCAGCGCAAATGGAAAGATGATGCAACTGTGGTAGTTGTAAAAAGACTTGAAAAAAATTAGACAATAAATTTGAAGCCAGTGGTGCAATCATGGTACGATTTCACTTTGCTGTTAATAAAATCCAAATGGCGATTCAATTGCTCATCTTCATATTCCTTCGGTGCAAAGACAATAAAGAGAACATCTGTGGTCTGCAAAGTTATTTTGGTTCTGTCCGAATCTGCCGATGGATTTCCAAATGGTCCGACTTTATCTACCACTGTCAGCTTGCCTGAAACATTGACATTCTCTTTCCCAATGCCGACATAGCCTTCGCCTGCTTTTCCTAAACGCAGCCAAATAGTATCGCCAACAATTTTTTTTACATCATAAAGTCCAATGGAAAGAAAAAAATGAATTGAGCAAAGATTGCAGATATCAACGATGCTATTAATCTGGTACAACTCCTTGCCATGGAGTATTCTTCTCATCAACGCCTCGGACGAGGGACGATTCTTTGTCGGATCAAGTTTTAGCGATCGGAACAATTTTCTAGCTCCACTAAACAGTTGATGCAAGCCATCAGTCGAATGATAGCTTGCTTTAAGGAATGAGCAATGTCCGGCGATTTCTTCTGCCAGTGAATAATCATATTTTTTAACTTGAAGGTCAGAAAAATAAATTACGCCCAATTTAGCAATTTCAACCAATGAGCTTTCGATAATAAAATCGTGCTTTTTCACATCCTTTTTTGGTCCCATAGAATCAGAAAATAGGTTATCGTTAATTCTAAAATTAGTTAGCTCAGTCAAAACATTATCCCATGCAATGGTAACTGGTCAAAATATAAAAATCCAGCGTCAATAATTCAATAATAAAATTATAAAAATAAAATTAAATCATGAGGTCAATTTTTAAATATGCGTACGCTGTCAATGAAAATAATAAAGGCCATAAAATGATAGCGTACTGGCAGAATTAGGAACAATATAATTTTAACAGAACAATGGACCTTTTGCACCAGATAATTATTGAGCCTGATTTGCTACACGAAAAATTAACAGAAACTCCTTCAATCATTGGGAATTGCTGATGGCACGTTCGTTTTTGGCTTTGAACATGGCACGATGGATAAAATAGATCAGCTAACCGAATTGGCTATTAAAAGCCGCCTCAGCATGGTTCAATTTTTATTTCTGACATCTCTGCCCGGCACGGTTACTTTTCAATAATTGAAAGAAGCAAAAAGGATCAAATTTTTTGACTGGTGATTGTACGATGCGCATCATGGCGTTTTCGCGCGAGAATATTTCTCGATCGATAAATTGCAGCGCGCACATTTGAAAGGACATCAATCAATCTATTCGCTAAAAAATTGATCAGTCGCCTGTCGCATTTTGAATGCAATGCGCTGTCTATTGGATGCTACGCTCGCAAATGGAAGCCAATTTGGAAAAGCAAAAATCGGATCTGGCTTAAGATGCTCGACTCGTTGAAACCAAATTTTGATTTTAAAATTTATATCGATTTAAAGCAGTTGGTCAAGCTGCCCAAGTTGGTAGCTAATAGTAAGCTGGCTTATGGCGATAGAGAAAACAGAAGTTTAAGCTGCAAAATTATTAATTTCTTGGCAAACTCGCTCCAGCCAAATAAGCATTTAGGAGTCTGAACTAATCAAAAACTGCCCCGTAATAACTGGCTTAAAATTTTGTTGCAAAAGAGACGAATTTTGTTATATTCAATAAAGAAATTGAACAAATTTATTTTCGAGGGAAAAATGACCGAACAAGCAATCGTCTGGGACAAGAAAGAACTTAAATCGCTCATTGCCAAAATCCCCAAAACTGATTTGCATTTGCATCTGGATGGTTCGATCCGTTTGGAAACCTTAATTGATATTGCCAAATTGGAAAAAATTGAACTTCCCAGTTTTTCAATGGAAGGAATGAATGAGCTGATTTATAAAGATAACTATGCCAATTTAGTAGAGTATTTAAGAACTTTTAATTACTCAACGGCAGTGATGCAAAAACCTGAACATATCGAACGTATTGCCTACGAACTGGCACAAGACAATCAGGCAGAGGGTGTGCGCTATGTTGAGGTGAGATTTGCACCGCAGCTGCACATCAATAAAAATCTGGATATGGAATTGGTGTTAACAAGCGTTAATAAAGGCTTCGCCAGGGCGCAGAGCGAATTCAATCAACGGGATGAGATTCGTTCAGGCAAAGAACCGCCATTTTACTATGCTATCATCGTGAGCGCTCTGCGGTCTTTTGGCCCTTACTCTGATTATTACCGAAATTTTATCAACGTGCTTCATTTTTCTGATAAAAAAACGATAAGTGCTTTGGGGTCGCTGGAATTAGCTCGAGGAGCTGTGCAGATACGCGACCAACTGGGAATCCCCATTGTCGGCATTGATTTGGCTGGTGCTGAAGAGGGGCATCCGGCAAAAGAGCATCGGCAAGCGTTTCAATATGCTCATCAAAATTTTATGGCAAAGACCGTTCATGCTGGCGAGGCTTACGGTGCGCCTTCGATTTTTCAGGCGATAACCGAACTGCACGCCGATCGTCTGGGGCACGGTTATTATTTATTTGATAAAACAAAGTTCAATGATGAAAAAATAAAAGACTAGGATAAATACATTAATGATTTATGCAAATACATTGCCGACCACCGCGTTACCATTGAAGTCTGCCTGACTAGCAATCTGCAAACCAATCCGACCTTAAAAGACATTAAAGATCACTCGTTTCGTAAAATGATTGAGAGCAATTTGAGCACTACCATTTGCACCGACAACAGAACGGTGAGCAAAACAACGGTGACCAATGAAATTATCTTAGCATTGGAAAATTTTAACATCTCACCCAGCGGGTTAAAAAATATCATTATTTACGGTTTTAAAAGAAGTTTTTTCCCAGATGCCTATAGTCAAAAACGAAAGTATGTCCGGCAGTGTATCAACTATTATGAGCAATTAGTAAAAGGGACAGTGTTAGAGAAAAAATAAGCAAAAACTAAATGTTAAAATCGAGATCAAAGAAATTATAAATCAAAACCAAATAATTTGCTCATATGTATCTTTCGAAAAGTGAAAGAATAACTCCATTGCAAGTTGGTATTTTAGCATTGAAGGATTGCGTTTAAATGTCAGGGCAGCACCGTAGGAAAATGGAGCAGTGAACTTTGCCACCTTCGTTTGGAATTTTGAAAATTTAATTTCGCATTTGCGGCAAATTAAATCGTTTTAAGAGCTTTGCTTCTTATTTCATTTTTTTCCTCTGGGCACAAAAATTCCCAGTTTCCTTTCCATAGCTAAATTTTCTTTTAGAGCTGCTTGAGCCTGCTCAATAATATTTTTATCAATGCTAAAAATATTGTGAATTGTCTTGATAAAATTATTTTTAATATGGTAATTTTTTTTGTAATTGAAAGTTGTTTCTCGCATAAAATTTTTATGAATATAAATCATGCCATCTTTCTGCACTTTGGTAAGACAGAGACCATGCATGGAAGGTTTGGTAAAAGAATCCTGCCAGTGTTTTAAAAAATCATTTTTGGCGCACGGTTGGTTCTTGAATTTATAACGCCACTTCTTTTGATCCTGATTGAAAGTAAATAAATTAAATTCTTGTGAAGCTTCATTGAAGCGCAATTCAACTCCCCCAGTCGAAGAACGATACAATCTTGATTTTTCCGTATTCAATGCCATCGGCTCGGTGAGCAGGTAGCCCGGATCCACTAAATATTGCTGTCGGTCGATGATCACCACCATAGCACAATGAATATTTTCGCCAGCGGTCATGTCAGCCATTACCGGGTAGCAAATAAAATTATGCCTCAACAAAATAGTCTCCAAAAAAAATGTCAATGAAAAGCAGGTACCACCAAGGTGAAATTTTGCATGTTCATCGATTACGATATCGGGGAGACGTAATTTTTGATCGCTGTGCCAATTATGGCTGAGCTTAATTATTTTGCTAATATTTTCATAAGGAATAGTGGCAAATTTTTCCAGTATTTTTTTTAATGAAAATAAATCAGGATTATAAATATTTAGGTGGAAAAAAACACAAAAATAGTCAGCGCTGTCAAAAAAATTTTCTGGTATGAGTTGTATCATATTTCTTTTATTGGAAGAAAAAGAGTTTGGCAATTTTGTTCCTTTTTAGAAGACAGGTCCGATCCGCCAAAAAAAAATTGCCTCACTGAAATCATCGATATTCCAACCATAACCGGCAGAGATTACAACAGGTTGTTTGCCCAACACATAAAAGCGATGACGCAATTCCGCCCCTACCGTTTTCACCCACTCAACCGAAGTGTAAGGTGTTTTCTTGCCATCGTAAAAAGTCCGCAGACTGCTACCCCAGGCTTTGCCAGCATCGAAAAATAACGCACCCGTAAGCCTTTCAAAATAAATGATCCAACACTTAAAACCCAGATCTCCAATCAAAGGGAAACGATATTCCAGGTTGGAGAAAATTTGCCTGTCCCCTTCGACTGAATAGGCTAATCCGCGAATGATATCAGTGCCAATTGCTAGCCGGCTTTGCAGCGGCTGCTTGCCTTGGCGATAAACAGCACCAGTTCGCCAAGCAATCACCTGTTCTGGAAATTTTAATTCTCGTCGGAAAATTCCCGACAAATTTAATTGTGAAAAAGATAGGTCATTCTTGAGCCACGGCTCAGTCAGATAGTAGTAGACCGTTAAAGCAAAACCGGTCTTGGGATGAAGATCATAGCTAACGTCTGGTCGATCGCTTTGCCATCTATAGCCAATGGTTGCATAATTGATCCAACCGTGGAATGGTAGTGCCCAGTCGAGGATGCCATTTATTTTATAATCCGGTCGATTGATTGAATTGCGGTAGCTTACTGTTTGACCTAGCCAGAGTACATGATTCGACAAAAGAGATTTACCAAAATTAGCTCGCCAATAAAAGCAGAGCGTGCCTGAATAATAATTTTCATAAAGGGGGAGAATTGTTTGATCCGTGAGTTGCATAAAATCACCATGATTGATGGTCGTTTTGTTAAAGGTCAATTCGATAATAGGATTGGCCTGACGATTGATATAATCGACGTAACAATGCAGACGCTTGCCATAAGTGGCAATGGTCAATAACGAATGCTTTGCCACTGGATCAGCACAAAGATTAGCAGCGCCGAATTGCCAACCACGCTCGTTTTTGTCGGCATACGGCAGCAGTAGTTGAGGACGAATATTGAAAAATGACCGATAAGGCGACGAATAAAATTTTGTTTGTTTGTCTGAAAGGGGAGAGGCTGAATAAATTACCGGTTGCGGAGCTGAATGAAAGGGCAAACCACTAATTTTTGTATCGGCTATGGCCAGCTGTTCAGGATATTTTGCCGGCACTAAAATTATCTCAGTTTTTTGTTTTTGTTCAAAGGCAATCACTGCAATGTGTTTGCCATCGGGCAACCAACATGGATTAAAGACACCGCCTGGTGAATCTGTCATCTGAAATACTTCTCCCGAAACAAGATTTAGAATATACAAATTGGCTGTGCCGTTGCGATAGGAAATAAAAGCAATTTGTTTTCCATCAGGTGACCACGCTGGATAACGGTCATCTTCGGGATTGTTGGTCAGCCGTGAAAAACCAGTGCCATCTTTTTCAATCAGGCAAATATCGCGACCCGCTTGATCAAATATGGAAAAAGCAATTTGTTCACCATCCGGCGACCAAGCAGGAGTAAAAACTTCTGTCCAGGCTGGAAAATCTGTCAGCTTTCGTTTTTGATTTGTTTTCAAATCCAGAATTACCAAGTTGGATTGGGCACCCTGGTGAACGGCATAGACAAGGCTTCGGCCATCGCCAGCTAAATGTGGATCCGTTGCTCTTTCGTTGGTTGTCAATCGGATAATTTTTTCATTGGTGCTATTCCATAAAAAAAGGTCATTGATGTCTGATCCGTCTCGCGTGACATGGGTTTGGGAGTAAATCAATTGAGTGCCAGATGGCGACCACGAAAAAAATGAATTGACATAAGGTCCGGCTATTTTTTCAAATTTTAATGACTCGGCGTCTAATACATAAAGCTCGCTCACTTGTTCTTCATATTCTTTGAGACCAACGATGGCAATTTTTTTCCCATCAGCGGACCAACGAGCATCAAAATTTGCTTGAAGAGGAGTCACGATTCTCTCATTAGTTATAGAAATTGGGGAGCGTATCTTGGAAATCTGCTGATAGTGTTTTTGAACTTCGCTTCTCCATTGGTAAAAAAGCTGTTTTTCAGATAAACCGATGGATTTTTTTAATGCCAGATTAAAGCTGAAAGGCTGCCGTCTCAAGTTTTTGATAATGAGCGCAATTTTATCGCGACCAAAGCGAGCAGTAAGATAATGAATGAGTGAATGTCCTTGCTCATAAACCAGCCTTGCTTCAATGGCATCGGCGCCAATGAAGCCGGTCATTTTTTTATAAGGAAGCAACTGGTGCGAACAAGCGACAACTCTCAGCAGCATGTCTCGATGAGCGCACCATGGTTCAGCCTCATATTCAGCCAGTCCTTCTAAAAACCAGGTTGGGATGAATCCTAATGCAAATAATTCTCGCCAGAAGCCTGGAAATTCGCGCAACGCCCAAAAGCTGACAATGTGGGTGAATTCATGAGCGACTAACGATTGCAGCCATTCAGTGTTACCAGTAGTATACTTGGTAAGACTCTGGGTCCATAGAAAAATATAATGGCCTAATGGTGTCGCCAATCCATTGGAATAGTCGCGGTAATCGGTAACTACGATATCCGTTTTGCTAAGTGGTTCAAATCCCAAATCGGAAGTTATGGGAAGGTAAACCTGCTCTGCAAGGTGAGCTACCTGTTGAGCAATTTTTTCAATTCCCTGATGATAGATAATTCTAAAATGCTTGGTTTGAAAAATCTGCCATTTCAGCTCAGGATGATTTTTAGAAATGGAAAGCTGGCACAAAACAGTAGAGGAAAATAAAAATACTATCAACGAAATAATAAAAATCAAGCGGCGAATTGTCATTGTTGAGCCTGCCATAGATTGAAAATGTTTTTTAACGCAATTTCTTTTTGTTTGAGCATTTCTGTCTTTGATGAGCAGCGAAGCGTTCCTTCAGCAGCGCCGCTGTGCCCATCGTCAAGATTTAATTCGCGCATAATGGACCAGCATCACACTTATGAGGCTGGTTATTCAGATTAAGGCTTAAGGATGATGAAAAGCTCAAGTCGTTGGTTTTAATTCGATTTTTGAAAATGGATTTAATTTCCAAAACGGCTTAAGCATAAGGATAAAACAGATAAGCTAAATTTTTATTCATAATCGAAGGGCGAGTAAAATTTGATAAATCGATAATCACCCTTTCACTTTTTTTATCGTCCGGAAAAAACGAACAATTTAAATTGATAATTTTTATTAGCTCTTTTTCCTCTATCAAATATTTTTCATATCTGTGGATAAGTTCAGGATAGGCAGCGACCAATTCTAATGAATAACCTCGAAGCCAGAGCGCCAATTTTTTTAAATAATTGAACTATTCATCAGACGACTCCCATTTCGATTTAATAGCCGAATCAATAATATGCGCAGGAGTTACTTGACGCCATTCTGCGATTGATAAATAATTGAATGAATCAATTTTATCAGTCTGCTTAACTAGGCCCGTAAAATATGCTGGCATTAAAAAATTTGGAGAAAAAAAGTTCAGAACAACTCTAGCGCAGGATGGTTGTAAATCAAATTTGCCGGGCAAGGACTGCGGATCAATATTTTGGTAAGCCAACTCCCGCAAATTTCCCTCATGATGGTCGAACCACAAACCACATTCAAGGGGATAGGGCAGATCGCAGACAATGTCTCGATTAGATATTAACAGATCAGCTCTGGCAATATTATTTGGCCCGGCGAAAACAATATTTTCTATTTTAAATATATATGAACAAAGTGCGGCACAGACAATCCCATCAAAGTCGTGATGAGAAGTGATTTTTTCATACTTCATTATTTGCACCAAATTTAAATTTGCTGATAACGGAAAAATTATCGCTTTTGAATTTGCCATAATTTAGGCAAAAAAATTTAATAAACAACTTTTTTTTTATTTTTGCCAAGTTAGTGAATCTGACTTATTAACTGTGTGATTGCTTTGAAAACAATTT